>JAFYLX010000115.1 GCA_017556895.1 Bacillota bacterium
ACTTACCGCTGAAGTTTACGGAAGAACCGTGAGTTAGGTGTCCACCGTTATCTAAAGTTAAAGAAAGAATAGTATCGCCAGGATTTAAGATAGCCTTGTAGCCTGCAAAGTTAGCCTGAGAACCACTGTGAGGCTGTACGTTTACATGGTAGTCAGTATCGAATACCTTTCTCCATGCGTCGCAAGCATATTCTTCTAATAAGTCTACGAATTCTGTACCACCGTAGTAACGGCTAGTGTTACCGGATGTACGAACTGTTGGGTAACCTTCAGCATATTTCCAGCTTAGGCAGCTTCCGCATGCAGCTAGAACCGCTTCGGAACAGTAGTTTTCAGAAGCAATAAGTTCTACGTTATTCTTCTGACGGTAATATTCTTTTTCTATGAATTCACCAACAATTGGTGATGCCTTCTTGATAATCTCAATATTGTCAACATTATAAGTGCTGTTATCGTTTCCATGAATGTCGAACATGTTTTTACCTCCGTGTAAATAAAAATCTTAATTATTTTATCACACAGAAGGGGCATCTTCAAGGCTATTCTTCGTATAAATATTCAGGCTCAAAGTCGTCTTCTATCTTGAGAACGGAAATTTCAAAAGCTTTTTTTATCTCATAGAAACCATCTTCATATTTTTTCTTGTACTCTCTACTTTGAATTCTTCCTTCTATGAATACCTTCGTACCTACATTTAAAGTGTCCGTATAACTTGCGTTTCTTCCCCATGCAATACAAGGTATATAGTCAGATTTATTATACATTCTATTTACCGCAATCATTAGGTCACAGATATCTCTTCCAAGCGGCGATGTCCGCTTAAATGGTTTTTTACACAAAAAACCTTCCAGATAGATATAATTTTCGTAATATATTACATCGTTGTTTATCTCGATTTCACGAGCAAATATTACAATATTTAACTTGTTTTTTCCGTCGATATTCTCGTTATATGTTCTTACCTGCCCTGTAATTTCAACAAAATCGTCAACTTCAGGTTCAGCATCATATATTAAACGTTCAGAAATCATCACGTTTATCTCATCTACATACCCACTTCGTCTTTCTATTCCCAAAACAAAAGTATAAAAAGATTCTCCAAAGGTTTTATGGCTAAATTTAAGAGGCGTCTTTACAAGCCCCGCTACTATTGCCTTATTTGTGTCGTAAATATTGTCACAAGTGTTTTTCATACATTCCCTCCCAAGAAAATCACATTATTACAATGTATTTCTATAGGAGAAAAATATTACAAAAAAGGCAGATTATATATCTCGAGCTACAAGCTCATCGGGAAAACCCTGCTGAAGCGCTCTTCGAGACATTAATCCGCCTTCTATTATTTAATAATTTTTTCTCTAAACATTCTATAGTATCTAGCTAAAATTGCTTCTAGCACGAAGCCTAATGAAATAGCCAGCGCAATTATAAGTGCCGCCTTGCCGCTAGTCACAAAAAGTTCATGGTCGCCATTTACAAGCCCAGCCATAGTGTAATACAGGCTTCCGCCTGGTATTAACGGTACGGCTGTTGCAGTTAGGAATATAGTAGCTGGTGCCTTATTCACTCTTGCCATAGCCTCGGCATACAATGCAACAAATATTGATGCCAGTAAATACGGAATAAAGTATCCTTCAAACTGCATCTGAACCGCTAAATAAACGGCCCAAGTAATTGCACCACCAAGTCCTGCAAATGGAATTTGCTTACCCTTCATTTTGAAGAAGATTGCAAAGCCTATGGAGCCTACAAAGGCAGAAATAATTTGGATAATCATAATCCGCCACCTCCCATCAAGATAAGAGGTAGTGCAAAGCCACAGGCAATAGCACCCGCGATAAGTACAGAATTAACAAATCTAAGCAATCCCGTCACAATGTCCCCAATCAGCATATCTCTAATTGAATTAGTCATTGCAATACCTGGAATAAGTAGCATAATTCCACCTATCATAATTTTATCCACATGATTGCCAACCCCGATCATTACGCAAAGGATTGCAACAAAACCCGCAATCAAAGAAGAAACAAATGCTTTGGCCATTTGGTTTTCTTCAACTTTTGACATAAATCTTCTAATAACCGTAATAACGACACCTAAAATACCCGATGAAACAGCATCTAGGACATCCCCACCAAAGAATACGCAAAAGCCGGAAGCGACAAGAATGGCACCAAGGTAGTCTATCCAAATTGGATATTCCTTTCGGTTCATTACTTCGTCATATTTTGCTACTAGTTCTGGCAATGATGGCTTATTAGCACAGATATATCTTGATAAATCGTTTAGATAATCCAATCTATCAAAATTAGTATCGTTTCTAACAAGTCTTCTTATTTGCGTGATGATTTCTCCGTTTGGATCTTCAACAGTCACCTGGATATTTGAAGTGATGATAAAAGCATTTACCCTATCGCATCCGTATGCATAGCACATGCGCTCAATGCTATCTTCGACTCTATCAACACCTGCCCCGCAGACAAGCATTTCTTCGGCAATATCAAGTATTGCCTGAAGCAGTTTAGAATAGTTCATTATTCAACCCTCAATCTCATGATTTCAGGGAAACAAGTTTTCTGATACTGTGGACACTGAGCACACTCAAAGAATAGCGGTGCTTCACTAGCATCAACTGTTTCAAAACCGTAGTTTCTGAAAAATTCAGGAGCTCTAGCCACAAGGTACAGTTCATTTCCCCCTAGCTTCTTTACCTCATTAATTGCCTTTTTAAGCATAATTTTGCCAAGACCAAACTTTCTGAAAAGTTTAGTTACTGCAATCCCGTCGATGATGTATTTACCCTGACGTTTAGCAAGCACACAACCGCCAACGAGAACATCATCTGTGTGTGTCATTTTCCAGCAGTGAATTATGTCTGTATCTACTTCTTCATCGCCATCGAACTCAAGCTCGTTCTCAACAAAGAATTTAACAAGTCTTTCATATTCATCTGTAGTCTGAATTTTAAACTTAAGCATTTTTTAGTATACTCCTTATTTTACCGATTAGGTACAAAGATCCAGCAAATAAAACTACGTCATACTGGTCTTTAATTTTGTTAACCTGAGCACAAGCATCCTCAGGAATAGGCGCCACATGACAAATGCAATCCTGTTCTTCTAATAGCACAGCAAGTTTATCTGCAGTAAGTTTTCTTGGATTGTCAGGTTCTGTTATCACAAAATCTTTAGAGATCTTTGTGAACTCACCGATGATTCCATTTACATCCTTATCCGCTAGCATACCTACTACCATAAGAACTTTCTTGCCATGGCATAAGCTTTCCATTGATTTTCTAAGTGCAGTAGCACCATCAATATTATGTGCACCATCAATTATTATTACAGGCTTTTCATCTAGATCACTCATAACCTCAAAACGACCATACTGTCTTGCCTTTTTTAGACCCGCATAAAGGTCTTCGTCAAAAATTTTGATGTTATCACGCTGTTCTAAAACCTTTAGTACAGTTAGAGCACATATTGAATTATCGATTTGGTGTCTTCCTGTCATAGAAATTTCTAGTTTACCATAACATTTTTCTAGTAGTCTAGCGTCGAATTGGTATCCTGACAAGCCTTCTTTAGATATTGAAATTTCAACATCCTTAGTCTCAATATACTTGCAACCGTGTTCTTCAGCCACAGCCTTAATAACGCCAAGAGCAGCCTCATCCTTGCAGCTTGTCACTACAGGGCAGCCATCTTTAATGATACCAGCCTTTTCCTTGGCAATCGCTTCAATAGTATTGCCAAGTCTATCCATATGGTCGAATGATACTGAAGTAATAGCAGTTACAAGAGGATTCTTGCACACATTTGTAGAGTCGCCACTGCCACCAAGGCCAACTTCAAGGATTACGTAGTCGCAGTTCTTTTCCTTGAAATAAAGGAATGCAATTGCAGTCACTACTTCAAACTCCGTAGGAGATTCTAATCCCTTATCAGTCATGTTTTTAACTTCAGCAAGGACTCTGTCTGTATAAACAGACAGGTCCTCATCGCTGATCATATCGCCATTAAATTCTATTCTTTCGTTGAACTTTTCTAGGAATGGAGAAGTATAAAGGCCAGTCTTGTATCCGGCTTCCTGAAGGATGCTGTACATGTATCTACAAGTAGAGCCCTTTCCGTTTGTACCAGCCACATGGATAACCTGTAGTTCGTCCTGAGGATTCCCAAGAAGTTCAAGTAAATTTGTCATTCTTTCAAGTCCTAAAATGCTTCCAAAGCGTTCAAACTCGTGAATCTTTTCAATTGCTTTAGTCATATTATTTACCAATCTTTGCGCCAATCATAGCTAATCTATCAGTAACCTTTTCTAGCATTTCTTTGTACTTAACCATCTTTTCTCTTTCTTCGTTGATTACCTTTTCAGGCGCCTTGCTTACGAAGCCCTGGTTGGAAAGCTTGCCTTCAACTCTCTTAACTTCGCCTTCTAGCTTCTTCTGTTCCTTAAGAAGTCTTTCGTATTCTGCGTTGTAGTCAACTAAGTCTTCAAGAGGAATATAGATTTCAGCACCATCGATAACAGCAGACATCGCTTCTTCTGGAGCTTCGCCCTTATTTTCGATGAAAGTAACTTCAGTGATATTAGCTAAGTTCTTAATGTATCTTTCTGCATCCTTAATAGTTTCTAAAACTTCGCCTTCTGCTAAGATTACAGCTCTTAACTTCTTGCTTGGTGCAGCATCTGCTTCAGCTCTAATATTTCTGATGGATCTAATAGCTTCCATAGCAGTTTCTAAAGTCTTAGTAGCCTTAGGGAAGATCCAAGCGGCACTAGCCTTTGGCCACTGTGCCTTAATTAGGTAATTATTTGGATTATCTGCCTGTTCTTCACCATGAGGTAAGAAGCTCCAGATTTCTTCAGTGATGAATGGCATGAATGGATGTAACATCTTAAGCATGTTCTTTAAGCACATTACTAGAGTAAATCTTACAACCTTCTTGTCTTCTTCATCATCACCCCAAAGTCTAGCCTTAACAAGTTCGATATACCAGTCACAGTATTCGTTCCAGATTAAGTCATAAACCTTCTGTCCTGCTAATGCAAGATCGTATTTTTCCATTGCATTGTTAACGTATTCGATAGTTTCGTTAACCTTATTGATCATCCACTTATCTTCATCCTTTAATGCAATGTTTGCGAAGTTAGTTGTGTCGCCACAAGCACATCCGCAGCAGTCTTCACAGCACTTAGCCATTTCTTTGAAGTTTCCGTCTTCGTCCTGAAGGTTCATGATTACGAATCTGGAAGCATTCCATAACTTGTTAGCAAAGTTTCTGCAGGATTCAAGTCTATCGTCCTTGAATCTCATATCGTTACCAGGTGTAATACCTGTTGTTAACATGAATCTTAATGCGTCAGCACCGTACTGGTCGATCACTTCAAGTGGGTCGATACCGTTACCTAAAGACTTAGACATCTTACGGCCTTCAGCATCTCTTACTAGACCATGAACATATACATGGTGGAAAGGAATTTCATCC
>JAFYLX010000116.1 GCA_017556895.1 Bacillota bacterium
CGCTGCAATTTGGAAAACGCTATCGGCTGATGTATATACGATAGGTTTGCCTGTCTTTTCGTGTTCAGGCCCCAATTCTTCGATAATAGTAGTACCAGAAGCCGGATAGTTCCCGATACACTCTACGCCAATTGCCTTCTCGAAAGCATCCATAAATTCCTTAGGAAAACCATTTGGATATGTCTTAAAAGGAACGTCAGTCTTGATGCCTGCAATCTCCCAATGGCCCGTAGTAGTGTCCTTCCCTGTGGAAAGTTCTGCCATCTTGCCATAGCAACCGATAGGGTTCTCTACTGCAAGTTTTCCACCTGCAACCCCTTCTATATTACACATCCCAAGAGCTCTTAAATTCGGAATTTCTAATTCTTTTCCTTCACACTTTTTATATTCTTCCAAAATATGTCCGAAGGTATCGGCCCCTGCATCACCGTATACATGTGCATCGGGAAGTGCACCAACACCTAAGCTATCTGTAATAATTAATACTGCTTTACTCATATTCTACCTCCTTAGGACAAGCTTCTAAGTAATCTAATGAAACCAATTCGTATCTTACGCCGTTAAACAGTCCCTTAAGTCCATGTTTGAAGGCTTCCTTTCCGTGTAAATGTCCATAAACACAAGTCTTAACGCCATATTCTGACATAATATCTGTGAATACAGATGATTGCATATTTCCGTTAGTAGGCGGAAAATGTAATACACCGATAATTAAGTCTGGTTCAGCAGCCTTACCCTCATCTAACGACATTCTAAGTCTCATGGCTTCACGCTCGTAGATTTTTCTATCTTCAGCACTAAAACCATCATCTCCAGGACAAATCCAACCACGGCTGCCACATATAGCGATTTTCTTATCATCGACTTCTATTATATGTGCCTTGTTTTGAACGAATACTGTGTTCTCATCGCCATAAACCTTGTTAAGCTTGCCTGCGGACTGCCACCACAAGTCATGGTTTCCCTTGAAGAAAACCTTCTTTCCGGGAAGAGATTTAATCCATTCAAAGTCAGCCTTTGTTTCTTCTAGCCTTAAGCCCCAAGAAATATCACCGCATATTATAACCAAATCTTCTTCAGATACATTTTCTCTCCAGCGCTCGCCAAGTCTTTCGGCATGGCCAACCCACTGTCCTCCGAAAATATCCATTGGTTTTTCTATATTTTCTCCAAAAGATAGGTGCAAATCACCTATAGCAAATATCTTCATTCTTTTCCTCGTTTGTTACTCAATATAATTTCGTTACTACTCTACGCTATAAGAGCCAAAGTCAGGCTCAAATTCTCCAAGTTCTAGAAGCTGAGTCGCATTCTGTTCCGGAAGACTAGTAACGTTCTTAAGCTTACGCATAATGCTTCTGGTTCTAACACCTATTAACTTATCAAGTTCAGCATTAGCCTGATTAATCTTGTTTTGAGTCGCCTGCAGTATTGTTCCAAACTTATCGAACTCTGTCTTAACGGCGCCTAGTATATCCCATACCTCACTTGAATGCTTTTGAATCGCAAGAGTCTTGAATCCCATCTGCAAGCTGTTTAATAAAGCCGCCATAGTCGTAGGCCCTGCGATGTTGACTTTGTATTCTCGCTGAAGTACTTCAAGCAAACCTCTTCTAACTACTTCTGCATACAATCCTTCGAATGGAAGGAACATAATGCCGAAGTCTGTAGTATAAGGTGGATCAATATATTTATCTCTGATGTCCCTAGCCTCGGACTTGATTACTCTCTCAAGCTGCTTAGCTGCTTCTTCTACAAGTACCGCATCTCCAGTTTCGTATGCATCCATTAACTTTGAATATGCATCCGCAGGAAACTTAGCATCGATTGGAAGCCAAACCACTCCGTCGTCATCTCCAGGAAGCTTAACCGCAAACTCAACTCGTTCTGAGCCTGTGCTCTTTGTTCTAACGTTTTCTTCGTACTGTTCCGGCGAAAGAATCTGTTCTAAAATTGCACCAAGCTGAACTTCCCCTAGAATTCCTCTTGTCTTAACATTAGAAAGAACTTTCTTTAGGTCACCTACTCCAGCAGCCAGATTCTGCATTTCGCCAAGCCCTTTATATACGTCTTCAAGCCGTTCGCTAACAAGCTTAAAGGACTGGGAAATTCTATCTTCAAGAGTCTTCTGTAGCTTCTCATCCACAGTCTGTCTCATCTTTTCTAGCTGATTGTTGTTTTCTTCCGTAAGATCCTTAATCTTAGATTCCATAGTCTTACGAATATTTTCTAACTTTTGCTCATTTTCTACTGCCATATTGGAAAACCTATTATTTAAATCAAATAGTCTCTTGTCCATATTGTAAGCAGTGTCTCTCTGGTTTTGAGAAATAGTGTCCCCAAAAGTCTTAAGAGAAGTCTGTATCGCCTGAATAGTAGCGATGTCGTTTTGCTTCATATCCTCAACCTGTCTGGAAAGATTTTGGTAAGCATTCACCAAACTGTTTACTTCTCTGTTTAATCCCTTATTGTTCATAATCAGGATTATCACACATACAATTGATACTGCAACTAAAGCAGTAAGTATGTAAATTACTGTCATTTCACTCATTTTTGCCCCCCTCTCATAATCCAATATATTATACCACAAACTTGCGATTCTTCATAGTCTGTGTTATATTGTAGAGGTAATTTTGGAGATGTACTCAAGTGGCTTAAGAGACCGCACTCGAAATGCGGCAGGCCGAGCAATCGGTGCGTGGGTTCAAATCCCACCATCTCCGCCAAAGGCAAAAATCCCTACTGGGGATTTTTTTAGTTTTTGATGCAATGTAGCTATAGGATTTGGCACTGCTAAGGGCAATAATCCTACCTAGACTTTTTAATTCCCTTTATATATAATTATAGTATTGAATCAGAGCAATTTTATCCAGAAAGGAATTAAAACATGAATATTGAAAAAATAATAAACGCTAACGAACTTACGCTTATTCTTGATGGTCGTCTAGATACGGCCACTTCTCCTAAATTAGAAGAAGAATTAAAAGCAGTATTAGGTAATTTAAAGAAATTAGTATTAGATTTTACAAACCTTGAATATATATCTTCTGCCGGACTTAGAGTCCTTCTTATGGCACAGAAAGCAATGTCTAAGCAAGGTGAAATGATTATCTTAAACGTTAACGAAACTGTCATGGAAGTTTTTGAAATCACAGGCTTTGCTGATATGTTAACAATCCAATAGTTATTAAAAATCAAAAGACAAGGATTCGAATGAAAATGAAAAAGAAAAAGAAGATGAAAATATCAGAGTCTTTCCAACAGAGTCTTTTAGTCTTGGTGGTTGTGGCTTTTGCAGTTACTACTACTTTTCTCTGGGTATTTCAAACAGATCTAGCCGAAAGAAACGCAATGAACATTCTCGACCTTAATATTTCAGATGTTAGAGAAGATATTACGGATGCGTCTGATGAGAATCTTTTAAGCATTGCACACCAAATCGCAAATGATCTAAATGATACAGATGAGATTACCCCAGAGATTTTATCAGACCTGACTGCAAAATATGAGGTTACTGAAATCAATGTGTCAAACGCTGATGGAATACTATACGCAACTACATATCCTGACTTTATGAACTACGATATGAGAAGCGGCGAGCAGTCAAAGGAATTTATGGTACTTCTAGAAGGAGAAACTGAATTTGTTCAGCCTTATATGCCAGTATCATATGACTCCTCTATTTCTCGTAAATACGGCGGTGTTGTACTAGAAAGAGGTGGCTTTGTTCAGGTTGGATACGACTTCGATAGATTCCAAAAGGACATCAGTAAATTCATTTTAGGTGTAACTCGCAACCGTCATGTAGGAGAAAATGGTTGTATAATAATCGTAAACGACGATGATAAAATTGTCAGCGATCGTTTCGGCAATGAAGGACAAGACCTAGCCGTAACGGGCCTATCACGCGACCTTATTCCTGAAGGCGAAAAAGGAGACTTCGTGGCCAATGTATATGGCCAATCATGTTACTGCAAATACCTAAACAACGAAGGTTATCTAATTTTTGCCGTGTTACCAGAGTCAGAAGCAGCCTTATCTAGAGACGTTGTCGTTGGTATTACAACAATAATGCAGGTTATAATGTTTTCCGCATTATTCATCCTTATTTTTTACCTAGTACGCAAACTTGTAGTAGATAAAATAGAGATTATCACTGATTCACTAACTAAAATCAGTGACGGAGATTTAGATACAATTGTAGATGTTCACTCTCATCAGGAGTTTTCATCTCTCTCCAACGATATTAACGCAACTGTAGATACGCTCAAAAAATACATCGCCGATGCCGAAGCACGAATTGATGCAGAGCTAGCTTTTGCTAAAGCTATACAGCTATCAGCGTTGCCTTCTGTTTTTCCGCCATATCCAAACCGTAAGGAATTCGATATTTGGGCAAGTATGCATACCGCAAAAGAGGTCGGTGGCGACTTCTATGATTTCTACTTTATAGACGACGATACTTTAGCATTCTTAGTGGCGGATGTATCAGGCAAAGGAATTCCGGCAGCTATGTTCATGATGGAATACAAAACGTTAATAAAGAGTTTAGCGCAGTCAGGCATGAATGCATCCGAAGTATTTACTCTGGCAAACGAAAAACTATGCGAAGGCAATGACGCTAATATGTTTGTAACAGCTTGGATGGGTCTGTTAAATACCAAGACAGGCCTAGTAACATACGTAAATGCAGGACACAATCCTCCAGTCATTAAACACGCTAATGGAAAAGTAGAACATGTTAAATCTCGTCCCGGCTTCATTCTAGCCGGTATGGAAGGAATTCAGTATAAGTCATTTGAATTGCAACTCCTACCTGGCGATACGCTATATCTTTATACCGATGGTGTAACAGAGGCCAATAATATGGAAAATAAGCTGTATGGAGACGCTAGGTTATTAGAAATCATAGAAAAAAATGACGATGATAATCCAACGGCGCTATGTAATACTATAAAAGAAGATTTAGATTTCTTTGTTGGAGAAGCTGAGCAATTCGATGATATTACAATGCTTTGCTTAAAATACAATGCAAATGCATTACCTAAAAACGAGGACAATATGAAAGAAATCAAAGTACCAGCCACTGTAGAAAGCATTGAAGTGGTCACAAATTTCATAGATGAACAGCTGGATTCAATCGATTGCCCGCTAAAAAGCAAGATGCAAATCTCAATCGCTATTGATGAAATAATGGGTAATATTGCCCACTACGCCTACGGCGAAGAAACTGGAGATGTGACTGTTAAAGTGCTTGCTTTAGCAGAAAATCCATCAATACAGATTTCCTTTGTAGATGGTGGAATACCATATAATCCTCTAGATAGCGAAGACCCCGATATTTCTCTTTCTGCAGAAGAAAGAAAAATAGGCGGTTTAGGAATCTTCATTACTAAGAATATTATGGATGAAATGACATATGAAAGAGATGGAGATTTTAACGTTTTAACTATCAAAAAAAATCTATAAAAAATACCCCCTCGTTTCTAAAACGCAGGGGGTATTTTAAGTTTACCCAAAATATTATTTATTTTCACTAAAAACTCTAATCATCTCTCTAGTCAAGCTGATTCCATCGTCTTTAGCGTCTTCAGGAATAGAATCCTTATGGTGCCATGTAGCAGAATGAAGTTCATTTTCGTCAATCTTTGGAACATCATCACCATCAACATCGCAGTAATATCCTATTGATAAATTGCCCGCAACGCCCCAAGGCTGACTCTTATAGTACCTAATGTTCTTAACCTTTAGACCTACCTCTTCCATCACCTCACGAGCTACTGCCTCTTCTGCAGTTTCTCCAATTTCGATGAAGCCTGCAACAAGACCGTAACGGTTTGGATTTGCAGCATGAGTAACTAGCATAATCTCATCCCCATTTGTAATGCCAATGATTACAGCCGGATTAATTCTAGGGAAAATCATATTGCCACATTCTGTGCATCTCATCATTCTCTCTTTGCTGTCATGGTTAGTCTTGCCACCACACTTTCCGCAGAATAGATTAGAACGATACCAGTTATATAGATGCCATGCCGTCTGCACACCAAAGCAGATGTTCTTTGACTTTCTCTGGCGAAGCATCATAGCAGGTTCATACGCATACTTTTTGTCTAGTGCGTCACCGGACTTGCCCATCCATAGGAAATATCTCTTTTCCTGTAGCGTAAATACATACTGAACCGGCTCTTCAAACCACTTGTTCCAAGCGTCTGCATCCGCCCATTCTTTTACTTCTCCCCATGTCGGAAGGCTTAGGAATCTATCTTCATCTCGGTGCACAAGCACATCTCTGCCGCTAATACATACAACGATATCCTCATCACAAGGCTTGTAATCAACATAATGATTGTCTAAATATCCAAAATCTAAATCCTGTATCAATCTATTCGTCCTTTCTATGGAGTTTCCTCACCCTTAGTGATTTTAATCCACTTATCTAAAGTTTCGTAGTCGATCATGCCATTTCCTTGAGCAACTACATATCCATCCGCATCGATGAAGAAGGTAGCGGGAAAACCTGTTACGTAGTAATTGTTTACCGCTTCAAGCTCTGTATCAAAGAAAACGTCAAATTCGAAGCCGTTATCTTCTACATAAGCCTTTGCACTATCTACTGTTTCCTGCACACCATCGGTCGCATTTATCATCATAAACTGCACATCCGGATACTTTTCGTACGCCTTATCGAAGTCCGGCATCTCAACCTTGCAATAGTGACACCATGTAGCCCAGAAATTCAAAACCACCGGTTTACCCTTGTAGTCAGAAAGGTTCACTTCCCTTCCCTGATAATCCAAAACTGTAAAGTTTGGAGCCAAAACTTTATCATTCGGAGCCGAGTTATCCGTTTCATAATCGTCTACCAAATTATTATATAACACCATTGCGCCTGCAACAACAATAACTAATATTGCCGCCAACATTATCCATTTATATTTTTTATCCATACATTCGTCTCCTAAGCTAATAATGCTAAAAACTTCCCAAAAAGCCCTGTCATCATAAGAATACCAATAATAACCAGGAATCCGCCGCATACCGTATTTATTACTGCGTAGTTTTTCTTTATAAAGGAGAAGGCTCCTTTCAGTTTATCTATGAGAACCGCACTGATCAGGAAAGGTATGCCAAGTCCCATAGAATACATTAAAAGCATAATTACGCCTTCCATCATACTGCCCTGACTCGCAGCAAGCATTAGTGCCGACCCTAAAAAAGCTCCCACACATGGCGTCCATCCAACTGAAAAGATGATTCCAAAGACTACTGATGAGAAGAAGCCTAAACTGCTTGTATTGGAATAGTTTATTCCCTTAAATATGTTTAAATTAAAAACACCCAAAAAGCTTAAACCAAATATTACAACAATAATGCCTGTTATCAAATCTACAACTGTTTTGTAATCACTCAAAAGTCTCCCAAAGGAACCCGCTAAAGCCCCAAGCATAATGAAAACAACAGTAAATCCTATGATAAACCCTAAAGCATTCTTGACGGCTCTCTTAGTATTTCCTTCTTCACCGATACCACCTGCAAAATATGAAATATATATAGGAAGCATTGGCAATAGACAAGGTGATACAAAAGTTATAATCCCTTCTAAAAATGATATAAAGTATTGCATACCTAATATGTCCTCCATTTTCTATATCAATATCTTATAACAAAGTTTAATTATGTCAATAATACCACTTTTTTCTGCAAATAATCCACCAAATATTACATTTTGGGTGTTTACTGTTTTTTATAAAATGTATATAATGTAGTATTATATTGTTTTTTAGGAGATAAAACTATGAAAAAATTATTTAGCAGTCTTCCTTTTAGACTTCTACTTGCAGTAGTAATCGGTATCATTGTTGGTATCTACTGCAGAGGAGATGTTCTATTTGGAAAAGAAATTATGCAGATTTCAGTTACTCTTAAATACGTTTTAGGTCAGCTGATCACATTCTGTGTACCACTAATTATCATCGCTTTTATTGCACCATCTATTACAAAGCTTGGTAATAACGCATCTAGACTTCTTGGAATCGCTGTTGCAATCGCATATATCTCTTCTATCGGCGCTGCATTCTTCTCAATGTTTGCAGGTTATGGATTAATTCCTCACCTAAACATTGTTACAGATGTTGAAGGTTTAAGAGAATTACCAGCGGCTGTATTCCAGCTTGATATTCCTCAGATTATGCCGGTAATGAGTGCACTTGTATTCTCAATTTTAATTGGTCTAGCGGCTTCTTGGACTAAGGCTAAGACAATCACTGCAGTTTTAGATGAATTCCAGAAAATCATCTTAGCTGTTGTTACTAAGGTTGTTATCCCATTATTACCATTCTTCATCGGATTCTCCTTTGTTGGTCTTGCATACGAAGGCACAATCACAGTGCAGTTCCCTGTATTCCTAAAGGTAATCCTAATCGTAATGATTGGACACTATATGTGGCTTGCACTTCTATACTTCCTAGGTGGCGCTTACTCAAAGCATAGCCCACTTGAAGTTGTGAAATACTACGGACCAGCTTACTTAACAGCAGTTGGTACAATGTCTTCCGCAGCTACACTTGCAGTTGCATTAGAATGTGATGGCAAGTCAAAAG
>JAFYLX010000117.1 GCA_017556895.1 Bacillota bacterium
AAGGTCAGAAACGATGATTGTTCCTGCACCACGAGCCTTACAAGCTAATAATGTTACGAGACCGATACATCCTGCACCTAAAATTACAACTGTGTCACCAGGCTGTACGTCGCCCTGGCTTGCAGCGTGGAAGCCTACTGCTAATGGCTCGATAAGAGCACCTTCTTTAGTAGACATATGTTCTGGAAGCTTGAAGCACATGTTTTCTGGGAATGCGATATATTCTTCGTAGCATCCCTGTACTGGTGGAGTTGCAAGGAATACAACGTCTGGGCAAAGGTTATAACGGCCTGCCTTACAATGTTCACACTGGCCACATGTAATACCTGGTTCTAATGCAACCTTGTCGCCAACCTTTAGGTTTTCAACGCCTGCTCCAACTTCTACAACTGTACCTGCACATTCATGTCCAAGCATAAAATCTTCTTCTAAATTAACTTTGTATGGTCCACATACGCCGTGGTGGTAATAATTAACGTCTGATCCACAGATACCTACGTATTCAAGCTGTACTAGCACCTGCTTTTCTCCTACTTCTGGCATTGGAACTTCCTTAATTACCATATTGTCTAATCCGTTCATAAATGCGGCTTTCTGCATTTTCATATTTATATTACCTTCCTTTCAATTCCTTTTTAATAAAAATGCCTGACAGCAAAAGCCGTCAGGCATTCATGTATACATTTACCAGCATGGCTTTTTTTAATAAAGTCTAATTATTTAATAAACTTTATGCCTTGATTAGTTTACGTCGTCTTCGGATAATTCACCGTTTTCGATGTATACTTTGATGTAATCATCAACGTTATCTGCATTGATTTCTGGAGCATCTACATAGTCAGCTACGTCTGTAACAACCATTTCACCAGCTAAGATCTTAGCTGCGTATTCCATGTTCTTTACAGCAAGGTCAGCTGCGGACTGTAATGCTGTACAAGTTAGAAGACCTTCCTTGATTAATAAGCATCCCTGAGCTGTACCGTCAACACCGTATGCAAGGAATGTAGTTGTTCCATCAGCCTTAACATAGTTAGCGTCGCCACGAACTGCTTCGATAGCGCCTGCTGCCATGTTATCGTTCATGGAGATGATAGCGTCGATGTGAGTACCACCCTGTACCCATGCTTCCATAAGTGTTAGAGCTTCGTCACTGTTCCAGTTAGCGTAATCTTCGTAAAGGATCTTAACGTCAGGTCTCTGGGAGAAGAAGTATGTATCCCAAGCTGCACGTCTTTCTTCAGCGTGGTAGTTACCAGAAGGTCCTCTTAGAACTACTACGTTAGCGTTCTGTGGAACTTCCTTAACTGCTCTCTTAGCGCCTACTGCTGCCTGTTCTGCTGGGTCAGCGTCAACTGTACCTGTACCAGCCATAATGGATGTGTCATCTGTACCATCTAAGTCACCCTGGTGAGTTGTAGGGTTAGTTGTGATTACTGGGATACCAGCATCTACTAACTTCTGGATGTAAGGAGCCTGAGCTGCGTTGTTGTTGGACTGTACGATTACTAGGTCGTACTGCTTTGTAATACAGTCTTCAAGAAGGCCGTTTAATTTATTGTCATCGCCTTCACCACTTACGCAAGTAAGTTCGAAATCGTATTTTTCAGCTTCAGCCTGCATGGAGGATGTGAACCAAGCTGCGAATGTGTCCGCGGATGCTCTTGCTACGAAGCAAACTCTCTTAACATCGCTGTCTCCGGAACCGCCACATGCTACTAATGACATCATCATTACTAAAATTAATAAAATTGAAATAATCTTTTTCATAAAGCATTTTTTCCTTTCTGGGATCTTCGCCATCTGAATAAATGTACACCTTAGGATATACTGTAGAGTATACTTAAGATTATATAACTAGGCTTTCGCCATTGTTACCATTATTTTGCGTTATTTCGCGTCTGATACTTTGTTATCGTCCTTCTGTTCTTCTTTTTTATCTTCTTTAGCTACGATAACCTTCTGGGACTTCTTGGACTTACTTACTACGTCAAACGCAACTGCAAGTACGATGATTGCACCCTTGATGATTTCCTGAATGTAAGAGTCAACACCTGTTAAGTTCATGATGTTTTCTAAGAAACCGATAATGAACGCACCAGCGATTGTTCCACTTACTGTACCGATACCACCTGTGAAGGATGTACCACCAACGATAGCTGCTGTAAGACCTGTCATTTCGTAACCGATAGCTCCGTTTGGAAGACCAGCGTTGTTACGAGCCATGAAGATCATACCTGCAAGACCAACTAGTAAACCGTTGATCATGTATGTTACATAAATACTTCTCTTTGCGTTGATACCACTTGCTTCTGCAGCACTTCTGCTACCACCGATAGCATATAGTCCACGGCCGTGTCTTGTATTATTTACAATGTACCAAATAAGAATTGTTGCAATGATTACGATGATAACTGGAATTGGTAGGAATCCTACGGAACCCTGACCGATTACTACGTAGTCGCCAAGCTGAAGGATATTCTTACCACCTGTGTAGTAAAGCGCAACCCCTCTTGCTGCCTGCTGCATACCTAATGTTGCGATGAAGGCAGGTACGTTGCACTGTGCAACGAAGAAAGCGTTAATTAAGTTACATAAAACTGCAACGGATAAAGCTACTACAACTGCCAATAACAGGGAACCTGTTGTCTTGAAAACGGAAACTGATAATACACCTGCAAGTGCAAGTACTGCACCTACTGATAAGTCAAGGAATCCGCTGACAATAAGTAACATTTCACCGTAAGCAATTAGAATACCTACACATAACTGTTTTGATACATTGATTAAGTTACCTGATGTAAGGAAGTACGGGCTGATCATACTACAAGCAGCAAATAAAGCAATTAATACAACGAAGATGCTGTATTTCTGCATATAGTGCTGAAGATTAGATTTATTATTCATTTTTTTCTCCTCCTATATTTAGTGAGCCATTGCGTATCTCATGATTGTTTCCTGAGAGAACTCTTCTTTTGTGATACATCCTGAAATACGTCCCTGACACATGATATAAATTCTATCACACATACCGATAAGTTCCGGTAATTCTGAAGAAACCATAACAACGCCTTTTTCTTCTTTTACGATTTCTGTAATTAGTTTGTAAATTTCAAACTTTGCACCTACGTCAATACCTCTTGTTGGTTCATCAAGAATCATGACATCCGGATTGCATAACATCCATCTTGTAAGAAGAACTTTCTGCTGATTACCACCGGATAACGTACCAATTTCTGTGTCCAGTGAAGGAGTTTTAACATTCATCTTCTTAAACATTGTCTGCACATTGCTTGTTTCTTTTCTCTTGTGAGTGAATCCGCCGAAGATGTAGTCTTTTAAGGAAGCAAGGCTGGCATTTTCTTTTACGCTACGAACTGCTACGATACCATCTTCTCTACGGCTTTCGGAAAGCATTACTAGCTTCTTATCAATACTGTCCTTAGGATTTTTAATCTTAACTTCTTCGCCGTTAATCTTAACTGTTCCTGACTGATGAGGATCTAGACCGAAGATTGCTCTCATTGTTTCAGTACGTCCAGCACCTACTAGACCAGCAAAGCCTACGATTTCACCTTTTTTTACGTGGAAATTAATATCCTCGAAGACACCTGGCTGTGTGAAATGTTCTACTTCAAGAACGTTTTCACCCAATTCAACTTCTTCCTTTGGATATACATTTTCAAGCTTACGTCCTACCATTCTTGCGATAACAGTGTCTAGGTCAAGATCTTCTGCTCTATCTGTAGAAACTACCGCACCATCTCTTAAGATACTGATGTCATCCGCAATACGGAATACTTCATCCATTTTGTGAGAGATGTAAATGATGGATACACCTTTAGCCTTTAATTCAGCAATCTTATCAAATAGTAAAGCTACTTCCTTGTCAGTAATTGAGGATGTAGGCTCGTCCATGATGATTACCTCTGCATTGTTTGTAATAGCCTTAGTAATTTCAAGCATCTGAATGTCTGATACAGTTAAAGTCTTTAACTGCTGATCAGGTGCATATGTAAGACCTTCTTCTTTTAATACCTTAGCTGCTTCTTCACGTACTTTTTTCCAATCAACTTTTTTGAATTTATTAACTGGAAGTCGTCCTAGGAATAAGTTTTCTTCTACTGTCAATTCTGGCACGTAGTTTAATTCCTGTGCAACCATGGCAATACCAAGTTCTCTTGCCTGAATAGGGTTCTTGATTTCTACTGGCTTCTCATCAAGATAAATCTGACCTTTATCAGCCTTGTAAAGACCCATGATGATCTTCATTAAAGTAGATTTTCCAGCCCCATTTTCACCACATAACGCGTGAACTGTTCCTTTTCTGACAGCGAAATCAATGTTACTAAGAGCCTTAACGCCTGGGAATGATTTTTCTACCCCGGAGACTCTCATTTTAATTTCATCCATCTTGCTGTTCCTCCATTCTTTATTCTTACACAAGTGCTTAAAGCACTCATACTTTCGTAAACTTTTATAAACTTTTTTATATAAGTTTGCTTATAGTTATTATCCTATTATACCATTTTTTAATATTATTGCTACAAAAACATTATTTTTTCGACCTTGATTTTGCAATATTTTGCAACTTTTTTTGCAAATATTTTTCACACTTTATCATATTGTTATAAAATCGCGAAATAACAAAGTATTATTTGCTTTATGTAATAAAAAAACCTTAACAAAAGTCTACCATTATTTGCTATAATCGAGATAAGAAAACATTTAGGAGGGAGCCATGTTAGAATCAACAAACACAACTAGGGCCTTCGGCAATATATACCGCTTTATTTTCAAAGAAAAGCAATGCTCTAGACAACAAATAGCCGAACAATTGAATCTCAGCCTTCCAACGGTTACCGCAACACTTAATCAGCTTATAGATCTAAATCTAATTCATATAGCGGGGCTTTACGAGTCTTCCGGTGGCAGAAAAGCCAATATGTACGAATGCGTTGCGGACGCTCGTTATTCTATAGGAATAGACATTACGAGAAATCACTTATCTATCGCCATCATCGACCTTAACCTTAACATCATCGGCAAGCTTAGAAAAAGATGTGCGTTTATAGATTCCGATGAATACTATCAAAACATGGCTGGCGATTTAGAAGAACTTTTAGAAAACCATAATGTGCCACAAGAAAAAATCTTGGGCGTAGGTATCTCCCTTCCTGTCATCATCGAGACGGATAATAAAACAATTTCTTATGCAACAGTAATAGAGGTATCTTCTGACGTTTATCAGCGCATAAGCTGTTATATGAAGTTTCCCTACCTGTTATTCAACGATGCCAACTCCGCAGGTTTAGCAGAAAGCTGGAGCCATCAGTACGACCGTCCTTCTGCTTACTTATTGCTTAGTACCAGCGTGGGCGGCGCTTTCATGTTTGATGATAGCCCATTCAACGGAGATAACAATAGAGCCTCTGAATTTGGGCATATGTGTATCGTCGCACACGGCCGTAAATGTTATTGTGGAAGCAACGGTTGCCTTGATGCATACTGTTCTTCTCAAATTCTTTCCGATTATACAAACGGAAATCTAGAAGACTTCTTTAGGGAACTCGATTCCGGAAACAAGAGATTCGCCTTGATTTTTGATGAGTACTTAGATTATCTTGCGTTTGCAGTTAACAACCTTCGCATGTGTTACGACTGCGACGTTATCATCGGTGGTACTGTAGGCGCACACATGGATCGTTACATCGAAGAGCTTAGAAACAAAGCAAGCCTTCTAAACCCTTTCGAAAAAAATGCAGATTACATTAAAAATTGCAACTATAAGACTGCGGCTTCAGCTGTAGGTGCGGCAATTTATTTCATAAATCAGTTCTTAATGGAATTATAGACACTAAAAAACGCAGGGGTCCTTCATGGTAATCCCTGCGTTCATTTTTTTCTAGCATTAAGACTCATTTACGAACTTGCCACACATATGCTCAGGAGTTAGTTCCAAGATGATTGTAGCCTTTGCATCAGCCTCTATTTCTTCTTCAATCCACTTTTCGTCCTGAGTAAATTTATAGCAAAGCTTTCTTGAAATATCTTTAATTACATCCATGTCTGTGATTACTTTCATTCTGCCGAATACGATAACACTCTGCAAATCCAGTCCCCAGAAGCCTTCTACAGGCTGTGGATCGCTGATAACACAGAAAGATACCTTGTCGTGTTTGTTCACTGCATCTTTTCTATGGCCAGAGTTGCCCCTGTGGACATAGATTTTACCAGAGTCTTCGGCGTAATAGTGATTTAGCGGAGTTCCATATGGATAGTCATCGTCTCCTAAAACGGATAAAACCCCTCTTTTCTGAGTTTTTAGCAATTCTATGCATGCCTCTTCTGAAAGTGCTTTGTTCTTCTTTGCTAGTTTTCTAAACATAGTTATTCTCCTTTCGATTTTAAAACACATCCTTTAAAACTTTGCAACCATTAAAAAACCCGTTCGAAATATCTCTACTACTTCGAACGGGTCTTACTTAGGTTCTTTCAAACACATTACAGGCACCATCTCTTTCTTCAAATTTTTGTCCGGATGTTAAGTTAAGTCTTTTTCGGTCCGTACCTCTCTTTCTTAAGTTGTCTATACTTTACCACTTTATTCGAATGAAGTCAATGCCTTTTTTGAAATTTTATTTGTTCTTATTCTTAATTTTACAAATCGTCTGTGTCATGCATCCCATCGGACAAAATACACACCAAGTTCTCGGTTTAAATATCACCATTACAATGATACCTAGAAGTGTAGATGTAAGCATTAAGCTATAAAATCCAAAACTGAATTTTGCAATCCAATCACTAACTGCTCCTGCCGAATACGCCCATCCCCAAGGAACGTTGAATGTCCAAAACAGTTTAATAGCTTCCTGTAAACTGTTAGCCCCTGCACCAACAAGATAAGTTTGGAAAATCATATTTCCGAACATTGTTAGGAAAAAGCAAAGGAATCCATAGCGGAACCATTTTGAGCTCATCCATTTTGGTGTAGCTCTATTTAATGAAAGTTTACTTCCAAGTTTACCAAGAAGCTGACCTCTACCACAGAAGTTATTGCAGAAATATTTATTTCCGCCAAAGATTGCAAATCCCAGTGGCACAAGGAAATCTATCATACCAAACCACGCGAATAATATATTGAAGAAGCCTAGGGAGAAATACACTATTGTCCAAATCCAAAGATAATCATACCATTTTTTCTTCATGCTCTACACCTCTCTTACCTCGATGCAGCCAGCCGGACAATTTTTTTCACATATTCTGCATCCTAAGCATTTTTCTTCATCCACTTCGGCGTAACATCCCTTTACGATTTCAATTACATGTTTTGGGCACGCTTTTGCGCACACTCCGCAGGCAACACATACATTTTTATCAACGAAAGCCTTCTTTTTAGCCATTTATAATGCCTCCCACAATTTCATAATTTATATTGATCTATTATTTATCATCCCAGCTTTTAGTAGCCTAGGTCTTCTTCAATTAAAATCACTTCATATTCTGCGCCAACGGGCTTATCCCATAACACGGAAAGGTTTCTACAAATACGTTCAGTACTATTGCAGTCATAACATTTTTCGCCACTAACAGCACAAGGTGTTTTTCTATTTAATCTCTTGGCATTTAGAGGTGCTGCAATGTTGCGTGCTCTATACAAAGCAGCATCATAGTCTTTAGCCAGTTTATTACCGCCTATGACTAAATAAACTTTTTCCGGCCCATAAGAAATCGCCGCAACACGGTTTCCAGTATTATCGATATTAACGATTACTCCATCTTCTGAAATCCCATTCACTGAACTAATATATACATCAGCCCTAGCAGCAGCCGTTCTAGCCTCTGCCACGGTCATATTTTCCGGTTTATATTCGTGAGAATACACGGTATTATGCTTAGAAAGTATTTCAAATAAATTCATCTCACGAATTGTAACAGAACCCCCAAAACCCACAGTTCTACCATCTATCTGACTATCTAAATATTCTGCCGCTGCTTCTTTCTTGTCGAATACAGCCACCTTATAGCCTTTCTCTTCTAGGTTATATTTTAAAGTTTTAAAATCATATGCCATCATCACTACCTCATAATATGAGAATATCTTTGCTTGCCATGCAAGTGTTTTTGTGTAGATTATACCATATTATTAGAAATAAAAAACCCGTTCGAAATATCTTCACTACTTCGAACGGGTCTTATCTAGGTTCTTTCAAACACATTACAGGCACCATCTCTTTCTTCAAAATTTGTTCTTCTATATCAGCTTAAGTTTTCTTCGGTCTGTACCTCTCTTTCTTAAGTTGTTTTCACTTTACCACTTTATTCGAATAAAGTCAAGTGCTTTTGAAAAATTTCTTCCATTTATTTTTTCATCTGTAAAATCTTTATTTCAATTTCTTTTATGATACGTTCAAACTCTTCATCTGCTTTTCCGGTAGGATCCTCAAGCCCCCAATCACCATCGAAAGGCCTTCCGACATAAGGACAAGTTACATTACATCCCATTGAAATTGCGATATCAGGCGTAGGAATATCCGAAGTTAATTTAAAATACTGAGTTTCTTCCATGTCAATACCATACAAATTAACTGGTTATCCAATTGGAAATTTACATTTATTTCTTTTTGTATTCAAATAAGCGATATAGCTTTTTCGAGAGATTACCTGCATAAAGTTTTGCAAAAAGCAATCTTTCAAATCCCCTTAATTCGTTTATGTATTTTTGAGGTATCATTGTATGCTCTTTTACAAACGCCAGTTTCTCACATTGATAAGCATCCACCAAAAGCATCAGGTTCTCAAAGTGATTGCACAGACTATTTGTCAACTTTAATTAGCTAGGTTACGATCTTTGATACTCTCAACTACCTCTTGTCATCGTTTCATCTCTTTGAAAATTCATATTAGTTTTAACTCTACATAAATACTAATACAAAAAGCCCTAGCTATTTCTAGCCAAGGCAAGTCATTCTATTATTCAACTTTTACCAACAGGGAAACCACTTCAGCCGTCCGCGGTTCCCAAAATACTTTGCATTTTGACCGCTGTGGCACGAGATGTACCGCTACTTCTCTGCGGCACTACTGTGCCTTGACAAGTAAGGTTACGGCTTCAACATGTGTCGGACTGTTGGAATTGCGGCTTTTAAATAACGTCGCATTAACGTAGTTGCAACTTTTTGAAGTTACAACTACCCTCGTTTTTGTGTCTGCTATATTATACCATCTATTAATGTATTATCCCTGCAAATTGGAATTTGGCGAACTGTTCAATCATCAACAATTTCTTCCACATATTCTTCGTATGTGTCTGTATTTACTTCGTAGCTCTTAAATGCTGTGACACCCAAAGCAACCAAAAGCATCTGACCTGCGATAATAATCGCAAGGATGATACCAACCGCTTTCCATATTTTACGGCTACGGTTATTTTTTACAGCCAGCTGCTCGTTGATTCTGGAGAGTTGTTCTGCGATAACATCTGTATTATCGTTTTGCTGAATAGGTGCACCCAGCAATTGGCTAACATCTGACTCAAGCACATCCGCTATTTTCTGAAGCATTTCTGCATCGGGAACGGAGAGTCCTTTTTCCCACTTTGAAACAGTTTGCCGTACCACATTCAAGCGGTTGGCCAACTCTTCTTGTGTAAGGCCTTTGTTTTTGCGTAGGGCTTTCATATTTTCATTAAGCATAGTTGTGCCTCCTCTTTCTTGGATGCTTTCATTTTGCCACAGAGGCACCGTTGCTGCAAGCAACGCAAGTTAACATTGATATGTGTGGGTCAAATTCAAGTTTTTTTCACTGGCGCTTACGGCGCCCAAGGCTCCCCTTGTCAGGGGTGAGCGAAGCGTAGCCGCCTCCGTGATGGAGGCGGCTGTTTTATCATTTACTTTTAAACTACACCCAGAACTATTTG
>JAFYLX010000118.1 GCA_017556895.1 Bacillota bacterium
CGAAGGCACAGCAGAAGAACTAGACGGCCTAGCTGAAAACGTTCTTCTAGGAACTTTCGAAAAGGGAGATAGCACAGTATTAACTGCTAAACTTTCCGTTCCAATCGAACTTGGTAATGAATATGCAAATCGCGTAGGCGAAGTTGACTGGGTGTTCGTAGCAGAAGAGCTAAATAACCCAGCACCAGAAACTGGTGACACAACTAATACTACTCCTTATGTAGGATTACTAGTTGCAGCAGGTGTTGCAGTAGTTGGCCTAGGTGGATTTATGTTCTACAAGAAAAAGAAAGATAAGGAACAGGAATAAACTTAAGGGACGTTCAAAATAGAACGGACAAAACATAAAACTGAACAAAAAAAGACCAAAACCCATCCGTGCTGAGCATGGGTGGGTTTTTTGTACCCAAATTACCCATAAAATACGGTGGAGAAAACATAAAAATGAACACGAATAGCAACAGCCGGACTAGAGGAAAGAGCATAACAGATATTTCCGGTCAGCGCTTTGGACACCTAGTAGCGGAGGCTGCGACAGATAAACGCGATGCCAAGGGCTCAGCTATATGGCAGTGCAAATGTGACTGTAGCAATGAAGTAGAAGTTTCGTACAACACGCTTCTATATACCAAGACTATCAGCTGTGGTTGCAAGAAGAAACAGCATGAAAAGAAGCTAAATACTTTTTTGAAGCATGTAGACGGGACGTCTGTGGATATGCTTAAGAGCAAGAAAATCCCGACCAACAACACTACAGGGGTCAAAGGTGTATATTATATTAGAGGAAAATATATGGCGAAGATCGTTTTCCAAAAGAAACAGTACGTTCTGGGAAACTACGATACTTTGGAGGAAGCTGCTGATGCTAGGCACCAGGCGGAGGAAGAACTAAATAATGTGGTGCTTGAACATTACGAAAAATGGCAGCAGAAGGCAGAACTCGACCCGCTATGGGCGGAGTCAAACCCGATTAAGTACATCGTAAATAAAGAATCCAAAGGCTATCTAAGCGTCGAATGTTTTCCGCAAATTTCATAAAAAATAGAAATAAACCCATCTCGATGATATACCATTGGGGTGGGTTTTTATGTTTTTACAGAAAAAGAAACAAGCGAAATTTGTCGAATGTATTTATTATGAAACAAAACAAAAAGTCAAGGTTTTTATTGTGAATTTTAGACAAAATATTTGTCGCCTACCCCTTGACCAACAGTGGCCATTGTTGTAAAGTAGAAACAACTTACAAATTCGGAAAATTTATGAAAGGAGAACAAATAATGAGTACGAGTAAAAAATTATTAAGCTTATTACTTTGTTTAACTCTAGTAGTTAGCGGATTCAGTTTCGCTTTCGCTGGAACGAATGAAGACGCTGACTCTTACATGAAAGAGGTAGTAGAAACACTTGGTGCTAACCTTGACGGCGAAGATATGATGGATTACTTATCATATGTATATCTTGGCTGGCGTACAACTGGTGGTCCTTGGCAGAATCAGGTAATCGATGATTTTGCAAGAGGCGAATTAGTTGAGGCAGGTTATACTAACGCAGGTATCGGTTCAATTGACCAGTACCATAAGAGTGCAAACGACAAGAGCTCTGACCACAGCGATGACTTCGTTTGGACAACATACTTTGATGACATTTCATCATTAACTTGGAGCCCAGAATATGCTAAGTTAGAACTTACAACTGAAGCTGAATTCGAAGGCGTTGACGAATTAATCGACAGAGTAAACGTTGAATCCTATGCATTCGACCCAACTTGTGATACTTATCAGGAATACTATGGTGACTTATATGATCTTCCTGAATCCACAACTGACAGCGAATGGATCGATGGTATGTGGGACTGGATCACTACTAAGGATGCAGACGGCAACAGAGTTTATGTAAACAAAGAAGACCCTCAGGCTGGTCTAGAATCTCAGTTACAGAAGAGAGTACACCTAACTTGGAACTCCTGCTTCACAGATCCTAGAGGAACTGATCCTGCAGAAGCAGTAGGTACAACAGGTGAAGTAGTATACATCGGTACAACAAACGGTACAACTTGGTCTAATACAGAAGTTACAGATTTAGCTGGTAAGGTAATCTTAACTGATTCTTCATTAAGAAATGCCTTCAACCTAGCTCAGAAGACAGATGCAATCGCAGTTGCTTCTAAGGCAAGCTTATCCAACTACTCACAGCCTAAGGATCCAGTAACTGGCGAATGGATTGATCCATACTATGATTCCGCTAGATACGCATCCGGAGCTTCCTTAACCGTAACTAAGGCTCAGACTGAAACTGGCAAACCAATCGTAGAATGGCAGTTCTCAAACAACCAGTACGATGCACTTAAGGAATTATTAGAAAAGGCTGACAAGCCAGTATACGCTAAGAACGTAGCTATCGGTACTGCTTATGAAATGAACGACGAAGCATACGGCGGTATGGGTCAGGCTATCACAGTAGCAGAAGTTAAGGGTTCAACATACCCTGACGAAAGAGTATTCTTATGCGCACACGTTCAGGAACCAGGTTCCAACGATAACGCTACAGGTGTTGCAACTCTATTAGGAATGGCAACAGAATACAAGAGAATGATTGACGCTGGCGAAATCGAAAGACCAGAAAGAACAATCACATTCATGTGGGGCGACGAAATGTCAATGGCAACATTATACATGTCCAGCCACGCTGAAGAAAAAGAAAACTTAGTAACAGTTCTTGACCTTGATATGACAGGTGAAGACCCTGAAATGACAGGTGGTGTAATGAGAATCGAAAAGACTCCAGACCCATCTGCTAAGTACAACTACACATTAGATATTCTTCCTTGGGAAGATGATGCTTACCTAGATGAAACATTCGCTGACCCTTATGGCGATTTCACTAGATTACCAGACTCTCATACATTATGGGGTGCAGGTTCCTTCGATGGAATGTTCCAGGAAGGTTTCTATCTAAATGACCTATATATGTATGCAACTCAGAACGTAATTAAGTACCACGATGACGAATTCCAGGTAGATGTATGTCCATACGAAGGTGGTTCTGACCACTCCAGATTCCTTGCTCAGGGAGTTCCTGCTATGTTAACATGGCACTTCACAGACTACACTTACCACACTTCAGTAGATACATTAGCTCTATCCAGTGGTAGAGAAATGGAAAACGTTGGTATCACATCATTAGCAGCAGCTATCTTCAATGCAGACATCGTAGATGA
>JAFYLX010000014.1 GCA_017556895.1 Bacillota bacterium
ATCTGTAAGAAGAAGAGTCATAAGATAGTTGCCACTCTTAATTAAGCGGAATTCCATCTTAAAAATAGTCCCCTCCGCAATAACCGTACCCATAGAAGGTTCAATTACCCTTAAGTCCACATTTGCTTCTCCATGAATCTCACGACCCATAATGCGGTTACCCTCAGCAGGAAGTTCTTTTTCTCTTCTCTTTCCGCCGCCAAAGCCGCCGCCCTTCCACTCGCCTTTTTTAGGCTCGTCTTCAGACTTAGTCTCTCCCTTAAAGGAAGCTCTCATCTTAAGCTCCTGCTTATATCCTTCGACAGATTTCTTAATGTCTTCAACCTCTGCCTTTTGGAAAGACTCTTTCTCTTTAGCGTAGAGTTCTTCATCATTTTTAAATTCAATTTGTGCGCTGATGCCAAAATACTTTTTTAACAATAGCTCAAAAGGTCTTTTAACTTCCTTATTCAAGATATTTACGACGAAGTCACCAATCGCGTGTAATGTTATAGTATGTCCATCCCACTGGAAGTTATCTTGCTGGATCGTCTTTGTAACCGAACCATAATCACCATTTACGATTTCGATCATATGTGGAATAAAAAGTCCAATCAGTTCTTCTTCACTTAAAACCATATTATCGTAGAAGAAATTAAGCTCAACGCCATTAAGCTTATTTTCAAGCTTATTTGCAATTGCTTCTTTAATTTCGTTACATGCTTCTATAGGCACAACAAAATTAAGGGTAATATCTACAGATAAAACCCTTTCTTCCTTCTTCAAGGAAGCCCTCATAAGTTCGTACTTTAGGGCCTCCTTTGGAACGCTACCAATATTATATTTGCTTAAAGTATTCGCAATTATTTCTCTCATCTTGGTTGTTTTAAGCTCCTACAATGCTCTTCAACTGTTCTAACAAATTCTTCTGCTAAATACTGCTCGTCAACAGTCTTTAGAATTTCACCCTTGGCAAAAATAAGGCCTTTGCCCATGCCTCCAGCAACGCCAAAATCAGCTTCTCTAGCTTCTCCCGGTCCGTTTACTGCACAGCCCATAACTGCAACAGTAATGCCATCAAGACCTCTGCCTGCCAATTCTTTTTCAAGTGGGGATAATCTTCTTTCCACCTCTTCTGCAAGACCTTGAAGATCAATCTTTGTTCTTCCGCAAGTCGGACAAGAAACAAAGTTGATAGTAGACCTTCTCATACCAAGACTCTTTAGTATTTCGATGGCAAACTTTACTTCTTCTCTAGGATCTGCAGTTAATGATACTCTCATAGTATCGCCAATGCCTTCCAGTAACAAAGCTCCAAGTCCAATTGCTGACTTAACCTTGCCACGTTCTAACGTGCCGGCTTCAGTGATACCAATGTGAATAGGAACATCAGTCTTAGAAGCAAGGACCTTATGGGCATCATATGTCATTCTTACATCAGATGACTTGATGGAAAGAACTAAGTTACCATAGTCCATGTCCTCAATGTATTTGATGTTTCTTAATGCACTTTCTGCAAGTCCGTCTGCAGTTACAGTGCCATACTTTTGTAAAATGTCCTTTTCTAGAGAGCCTGAATTAACTCCAACTCTAATTGGAATATCTCTTTCCTTTGCCACATCGATTACAGCCTTAATTCTCTCAACGGAACCGATGTTGCCAGGATTAATTCTAATCTTATCAGCGCCAGCCTTCATAGCCGCGATGGCAAGTCTATAGTCGAAATGAATATCTGCTACAAGCGGTATATCCACCTGTTTTTTTACACGTCCTAAAACTTCAGCAGATTCCATATCCGGAACCGCAATTCTAAAAATCTGACACCCAACATCCTTTAACCCTGCGATCTGGTTTAAAAGTGCCTTCTCGTCTCTTGAGTCCACATTTGCCATGGACTGTACAGAAATAGGTGCACCGCCGCCTATTAATACATTTCCGCATCTAACTTGTCTTGTAATCATATGAAGCTCCTATCCGAAAATTCTTGTTACATCGTTAACTGAAACATATACCATAAGTGCAAGTAGAAGCATGATTCCAACAAAATGAATCGCACCTTCTACCCTTGAACTAACTTCTTTACCTGTAGCCATTGCTATTAGAACAAATATGATTCGGCCTCCATCAAGTGCAGGTAGTGGAAGCATATTAACAATTGCTAGGTTCATGCAAATAATGGATAACAACAGTCCATAATACCAATATCCATAACTTGAAGTCTGGTCTACCATCTGAACCATACCAACAGGTCCACTGAGTTCATCTACACCCACATTGCCTGTAAACAATTGCACAAAAGTCATAATCATATTTTTTGTCATATTCCATGTCGCCTTTGTACCTTCTACAATCGCTTTTATAGGGTTATGGCTTACTTTACAAGTAATACCTACCATATATCTACCATCTTCAGTAAGTTCAGGCGTAATCTCAAGCGTTTCCATATTACCGTCACGCTCAACTACAAAAGTGGATGTTTCTCCGCCTGCAGCATTAATAGCCACAGCAACATCGTTCCAATTTTCAATTTCAGTATCGTCGATTCTTGTGACAACGTCACCTTCCATGATCTGTGCCACACTCGCAGGGCTTCCTGCTTCAACCTGGTCAATAACAGTAGTTGTAAAGCCCATTGCTCCAACGACAATTATCATAATAACAATCGCAGACAATACATTCATAAATGAGCCTGCCGCAAGCACAAGTAACTTCTGCCAAGGCTTCTTGTTACCAAAGGCTCTAGGTGATTCTGAACTCTCATCCTCGCCCTCCATAGCACAGTATCCGCCAATCGGTAGTAGTCTTATGCTGTATAAAGTTTCCTTGCCCTGCTTCTTCCACAATGCCGGTCCCATACCGAAGGCAAACTCGTTAACCTTAACGCCTACCCTCTTTGCAGCTATGAAATGCCCAAGCTCGTGCGGAAAAATCATTATGCAAAATAGTATAATAGCAAGTATTGCTGTCTTCATATATCC
>JAFYLX010000119.1 GCA_017556895.1 Bacillota bacterium
AGATGAAGCAACAGTTCCACCTACATGGGCGAATATGAGAGACATGAAGCCTGGTTATGACGTATCCATTCCACACAGAGCATATGGATATTTCACAGTATTCAGCTTCGACTCAACACCTGAAGATGCGGTTAATAAATTAAAGAAGATTTGTACTGAAGCTTTTGAAGCACAGGTTGCTAAGCTTGATGCTGAATACCAGCAGTACAAGAAGATAAACAAAGCTGAACGTATGGAAAAGATTCACTACGAACCATGTGTAGTAGCTTTCGGTGAACTTTGCGATATGCTAAAAGAAAAGGACGCTGAAGGTTTCGAAAAGTTCTATGCAGAAGCTTACGAAAGAACTATCGCTAAGGTTAATAGCGGCGAAACAAACTTCCCAAGCGCAACAATCGCAATTATGGAAGAAGTTCTAAATTACTCCAACATCCAGTACCCTATTACGATCATTGGTTTTGCACCACCTTACTATCCACCAGTGCACAGTGACCATGTAAAGGGTAAAGAAGGCTTTGGTACAAAGGCATTCGAATTTGTATCAGAACTTTCCGAAAAGGAATATGGACAGAAGGTTATCTACGAAAACTACTTCATGGGTATTTCTGACTTATCATATGGTGCAATCACTGCTCCGTTCGACTATGTTAAGTACTCCGATAATACTCCGTTATGGGGAGATTCATATAACCTAGACTTCGAATCCATCGAATTTGTAGGTATTCCTGGAGTAATCTATGGGCCGATTGGTAGAGAATATCACACATATGTAGAAAGAGTTAACAAGAAGAGTCTATTAGTGGATGTTCCTGCAACAACTAAGGCACTTGTTGAATATATGTGGAGCCTATAAATTAGAGGTAAAAAATGAATGGTATTTCAAGAGAAGAATTTATAACTCTCTTGAGACAGCTTGTTGCTATCGAAAGTCCTTACTTCCACGAAGATAACGTAATGGACTTCGTAAACAAGTGGCTAAACGAAAGAGGAGTACCAGCCGAAATTCATACTTTCTATGAAGGTAAGGAAACAATGTTCAATGGCAAGAACGTAGTAGGTATTATGGATAGCGGCAAGCCGGGTCCAGTTATCTATTTAGGAGGACACCTTGACACAGTTTCACTTTGTAACGGATGGACTAAGCCTCCTTTCGAAGGCGTTGTTGAAGGAGATTATATGTATGGCGTAGGAGCCCTTGATATGAAGGCTGGATGCGCTGCTATAATGCTAACTTTAGAAAAGTTTGCAAAAGAATATTTTAAGCCTGGTAAGGCCAAGGGTAAACTGGTTTATCACCTAGTTTCCGACGAAGAAGGCCCATATGGCTTAGGTACGGTATTTATTATCAATGATAAAATACATAACATCGCTGAAGAAGCCGATTTTGCAATAATCTGCGAGCCTTCAGCAGGATTTGCCGGTGTGGCTCATCCATGCATTTGCCTAGGTGCAAAGGGTGGCTACAACTACACTTTAAAGGTGCACGGCAAGTCCGCACACGCAGCAACACCTCATTTAGGTATTAATGCTATGGTGGATGCGGCGACAATCGTTTCCGAACTAGAGAAAATCCCTCTTACGAAGGATGAAAAACTTGGAGAATCAACTCCATGCGTAATTAGAATGAACGGTGGCGGCGCAGCTTGCAGCGTTCCTGACTACGCAGAAGTAGAGATTTTCCACCATACGGTTAGAGGCGAAACGATTGAAACAATAAAAGAGCGAGTAGACAAGGCTATCGAGGCCGCTAACGTTCGCTCTAGAGTCGAAGTAGTATTCAGACAGTCACCGGCCGAGGGCTTCGATGGCGGATTTGACGCATACTGCATCGATGAAGATGAGCCGATTCTTAAAGTCCTTGAAGATAAGATTCAAGATGTATGTAAAGTACCGGCGAACATCGCATATTTTCAGAGTATTGGTGATTTTAACCACATTGGTGGTAAATTACAAATACCAACAGTCTTATTTGGCGCTGACGGCGAAAACTTCCACAGCAGTGACGAAAGGGTTAATCTAACATCTGCTTTAGAAGTAGCCGATTGCATAAGCGAATTTGTATCAGATGTATTAAGTGATTAGGAGGACAAAAACACATGAACACTGAACTAAGCAAAAGAATTAAAGAAATCGCTTTAGAACTTGTATCACAGCAGTCTATCGTAGAAACAGCAGACGAAGTGCCTATGAGTGATAAAGTGTATGAAATTATGGCTAGAATGGATTACTACAAGAAGCATCCAGAAAAGCTTTACACTATTCCTGTAAAGAACGACCCATGGAACAGAAAAGTTGTTATCGCTATCATGAACGGTGAAAAGGCTCCATGTGATGACACAGTAGTATTCATCGGACACACTGACACAGTTGGTATCTCCGACTATGGTAAGTTATCCCACTTAGCTACAAAGCCAGACGAATTACTTGAAGAATTAAAGAAGGTTTCTTCCTTAACTGACGAAGTTAAAGAAGACATCGCTTCTGGCAAGTACATCTTCGGTAGAGGTATCTTCGACATGAAGTCCGGAGACGCTAACGTTATGGCTATCATGGAATACGTTTCCAAGGATATCGAAAACTTCGAAGGAAACATCATCTTCGCAGCTGTATGTGACGAAGAAGGTAACTCCAAGGGTATGCTTGCATTCGTTCCTGAATTAATCAGATTAAAGAGAGAATACGGATACAACTACTTAGCAATGCTTGACCCTGACTACATTGCACCTGCTTACCCAGGAGACCCTAACGTATACCAGTACATCGGTACAGTTGGTAAGTTAATGCCTACATTCTTCGTAGTAGGTAAGGAATCTCACGTAGGTGAATCCTTCTCCGGTTTAGACCCTAACCAGATCGCTGCTGAAATCACAAGAAGAGTTAACCTAAACACTGAATTCTCCGACGTAGTAGCTGGAGAAGTTACTCTTCCACCAATCACATTAAAGCAGAGAGACTTAAAGCCTGAATACTCCGTTCAGATCGCTTCTAAGGCTATCTTATTCTTCAACTACGCAACTCACTGCAGCACTCCTGCTCAGGTAATGGAAAAGATGATGAAGGCTGGTGCAGAATGCTTCCAGAACGTTATCGATACATTAAACGAAAGATACGAAAAGTTCTGCGGACTAGTTGGCAGAGATTTCGTAAAACTTCCTTGGGTTGAAAGAACTATGAGCTATGACCAGTTATATGATGCTGTTAAGGCAGAAGTAGGTCCTGAATTAGACGAAATGGTTAAGGCTTATGCTGAAGAAGTTTCCAAGGATCCAAGATACGATGTACGTGACCAGGCTATGAAGGTTGTTGAATATGTTCACTCCTTATGGTCCGACAAGAACCCAGTTCTTATCGTATACTTAACTCCTCCTTACTACCCACACATCTACGTAGAAGGTTCAAGACCAGAAGAAAAGCTATTATTAGATGCTGTTAACCACGCAGTAAGCACTACTGAATCCGATTACAGCCTAGTACAGAAGTTATTCTTACCTTGCATCTCTGACTTAAGCTACGCTGCAGCACCTAAAGAAGCTGAAGCTATCGAAGCTCTTAAGACTAACATGCCAGGTTTCGGTATCATCTATGACCTTCCATTAGATGAAATGCAGGAATTAGATTTACCAGTAGCTGACATCGGTTCCTACGGTAAGGACGCTCACCAGTTCACAGAAAGAGTTGAAATGGGTTACACATACGAAGTATTACCTCAGATTCTTTACAAGACAATGATGTACATCTTCGAAAACTACAAGAAATAATTTTTGAATAAATTGTTTTTGTAACATAGTAATTTAAAATATTAAACAACATCAGTCTCCGGGGCTTTGCTCCGGGGACTGGATTGCATTAAAATAAATTCAAAAAACATAGCAAAATTTAACTTTGAAAGAAACTTTTCCGATATATTTTAAAAATATAGCTGGAAAGATTAATATATATTTTTTTATCTATGGGAGGTAAACAGATGAAACTAGTAGCAGATAAAATCTTCATTAACGCTAAAGCATATACTATGGAAGCTGAAGGCGTTTGCAAAGAAGCTATCGTAATCAAAGATGGTAAATTTGCTTATGTAGGTACTAATGAAGAGGCTCTTGAAAAATATGAAGCAAAGGAAGTTATCGACCTAGAAGGAAAGACAGTTCTTCCAGGTATGGGTGACTCCCATATGCACTTCTTCGCTTATTGTCAGACAATGACTACAGTTGACTTAGGTGGAGCAAAGTCAAAGGCAGAAGCTATTGCAAGATTAGCTGCAAAGGCTGCTGAAACACCAGAAGGTGAATGGATTAAGGGTTCAAACTTTGACCAGTCAAAGTGGGATGACTGCGAAGACCAGATTCCTACAAGACACGACCTAGATATGGCCAGCACAAAGCATCCAATTGTAATTAAGAGAGTATGCTTACATACTGCAGTTGCAAACACTATGGCTTTAGAAAAGGCTGAAGTAGGCAACGGATACGTATTTGGAGAAGGCGGTTTCGTTGAACTAGAAGAAGATGGAACTCCAAACGGTATCTTTAGAGAACAGGCATCTAAGATTTATGATGAATTAATTCCAGACCCATTCTTAATCCCAGAAAACAAGGCTAAATACATGAAGAAGGGCTTTGAAATGGCTGCTCAGTACGGATTAACTATGATTCATACTTATGCCGCAGAAATTTGGAAATATACAGAAGATATTAACGATTACATTGCACTTAACAGAAAGGGAGAACTTCCTGTAAGAATGACTGTATGTTTAGATGAATTCTATAATAAGCCATTCGTAACTAAGGCAGAAAGAGAAGACCCATATAGAGCCGCACAGTTTGGTACATTCAAGATTTTCTGTGATGGTTCCCTAGGATCAAGATCCGCTAAGTTATACGAACCATACGACGATGATCCAACTACAGATGGTATGCTTGTAATCAGCCAGGAAGACTTAAATGAAAGAGTTTACAAGGGCTACATGATGGGACTTCAGCCAGCTATCCACTGCATTGGTGACAAGGGCCTTGATAATGTAGTTACATCTGTAGAATATACATTAAACAGAGTGAGAGAAGAAGGTATGACTGAAAGAGAAATTGCTACAAGATTACCTTTCAGATTAATCCACGCTCAGATGGCAACTCCTGAATTAATCGAAAGAATGTCTAAATTACCTTTAATCTTAGATATTCAGCCTTCATTCTTCCTAACAGACCTTCATTGGGTTAAGGATAGAGTAGGCGAAAAGAGAGCTGCAATGAGCTATACTTGGAAGAAATACATGGAAGCTGGTCTAATGTTAACAGGCGGTTCTGACAACCCTGTAGAAATCTTCTCACCATGGAACGGTATCTTCTCACTAGTAGAGAGAACTGACCTTACAGGTTATCCAGAAGGCGGTGTTCAGCCAGAAGAAAAGCTTTCTGTATATGATGCTGTAGCTTGCTTCTGTAAGAACATTCCTTATGCAAACGGCGAAGAAGATTTAATGGGTACTATTGAAGTTGGTAAGTTCGCTGACTTAGTAGTTATCGATAGAAACATTTTCGAAATCCCAACAGCTGAAATTAAAGACATCCAGGCATTATACACTTATATGGCTGGTAATGAAACATACAGAAGAGTATAAGATTTATATTTTCTGGTGCACTTAGGAGGATATGATTTATGAAACTTAATTCCTTTGACGAGGTAAGACGTATCACTACAGAAATGGTTGCTATCCCGAGCATCAACAAAGAACCGGGTGGTGAAACTGCTGTAGCAAGATATGTGTACGATTATTTTATGAGCCTTGATTACTTCAAGGAACACCCAGACTATGTTAAGTGCTTCCAAACAAAGAATGACTTCGTAGAAAGACACTCAACATATGCATATGTTAAGGGTACAAAGGGTAACTCCAACAGAACTATCATCGTTATGGGGCATATCGATACGGTAGGTGTTGATGACTTTGGTACTATTAGAGAATATGCATTTAAGTGTGATGAACTTCCGCAGAAGCTTAAAGAAACATTTAAGCTATCTGATGAAGTTTTAGCTGATATCGAATCTGGCGAATACTTATTTGGAAGAGGCGCACTAGATATGAAGTCTGGTGTTGCAGGTCATATGTATTTGATCAAGTATTTTTCAGAACATACTGACGAAATTGACGGTAATATCGTGATTATTGCAGAATGCGATGAAGAAGATAACTCAAAGGGTATCATCACTGCTATTGATGAATTAGTTGAACTAAAGAAAAAGGAAGGCTTCGAATACATCTCCTGTATCAATGCTGACTATTCAACTAACTATAGCCCTGGAGATGAAAACCGCTACATCTACTACGGAAGTATCGGTAAACTTCTTCCTTGCTTCGTAGCTTTCGGTAAGGAAGCTCACGTTGGACAGGCGTTCAGTGCCCTTGACCCTAATCTTTTAATTGCAGAAATTACTAAGAGAATGTCTTTAAATACTGATCTTTGTGATATCGCACAGGGCGAAGTTGCAATCCCGCCTGTATCCTTAAAGCAGATGGATACAAAGGGTCCTTACACAGTACAGACAGCTCTTACTGCATTCAGTTATTACAATTTCTTCACTCACGGATGGGACCCTGCTCAGGTTCTTGCTAAGTCAAGACAGGTTGCAGTAGAAGCATTCGACGAAGTTGTGGAATATTTGAATAAGCAGTATAAGAGATTCTGTGAATTATCAGAAGTTCCATATGTTGAATTACCTTGGAAAACAAGAGTATATACATGGAAGGAATTTTATGATTATCTAGCAGACATTCATGGTGAAGCGTTCACTACTGCAATTAAAGAGTTTACAGAAAAACTTCATGCAGAAGACCCTGAATTAGACCTAAGATTATTTGGTCTAAGAGTTGCGGAAGAAGCTTGGAAGTGGTGTGAAGATAAGTCTCCTGCTATTATCACATTCTTTGGCTCTGTATTCAGTGCAAGAATTGAAATGACAGGCAGAACTGACAACGAAAAGGCTTTATTAAATGCAGTAGAAACTGCCATCGAAAAGGTTAGACCTGAAGCTAAGAGACAGATTAAGACAAGAATGTTCTATCCATATATCTCTGACTCAAGCTTTATGGCGGTTTGCGACGATACATTAGCTGTACAGGCACTTAGAGATAACATGCCACAGTACGGCGTTAAGTATACTCATGACATTGATAAGATTATGGAAATCAATGTTCCAGTAGTTAATATTGGTACTTTTGGTAGAGACGGACACATGTTAACAGAACGTGTTGATATGCAGCAGACTTTCCAGAACGTTCCTAATATTACCTACGAAACAATCATTGGTCTAATAGGCTAAAAAGTAGTAAAGGATAAAGTTATTTATGAGTAATGTTAAAAAGGCCGGTGCGCCTAAAAAGAAGGCTCCGGCCAAAAAGAAGAAAAAGTTTGAGGATGACCGTACACCTTTTGTAAAGAAGGTTGACCTTGTTTGCAAATTAGTTGCAATTCTACTTGCAATTTGTATCTTCGGTAGCATCCATGTATTAGTTGGTGGCGGTGGATATGAAGACAGCAAGGTTGTTCACGTCCTAGGTGTTGCAGTCAACAAGGTACAGACAGATGATATGGAACCTGAAATTGAGGCTAAATCTGCGGTGTTTGCTAGTTTAGAGTCAGAATATCAGGTTGGTGATATCGTTCAGTATTATGATGAAGAAATCAGACGTAATCCTGTAAGAAGAATCATCGAAGTATCAGGAGATACGTATACGGTTTTAGGCGACAATGAGGACGCTTCTGAAGCAGTGACTATCGCTAAAGAAGACATCAGTGGTGGTAAAGTTTTCTATGATTCCAAGGCTTTATATGGAATCGTTGACTACTACTTCTCTGTACTAGGTTGCTTAACTCTAGTATTCGTTTCATTCTTCTTGTTGATCATTCCTGACTTGTTAATGTATAAGACAAGAAAGGCTAAACTTGAAGAAAAGAGAGCAATTCAAGCTAAGAAGGAAGCTAGAAGGCTTGCTATTAAACAGGGACTAGAAGTGCCTGAGGAAGAACTAAACCCAATCGAAAAGAAAAAGGCTGAAAAACAGGCTAAGCTTGAAAAAGAGCGTGCTGAAATTGCAGCTGAAATGAAGGCTATACAGAAAAAAATGAAAGCTGAAGAAGAAGAACTGAATAGAGGAAAGAGAGGTAAATAGTAGTGTTAGACATTATTAGTTATGCGTGTTCTTATCTTTCTGGATTATTCTTTGGTGTAATGGTTTTGACAATTGCTGAAAATGCGTCAAAGGGCTTTAGACAGTTTGTTAGAAAAGTATGCAATAAGATTCCATTCTTGTATAGAAGAATCGTTATGTGGGCTATGATGCTAATAATGCTGGTTGTCGGTTACATGTACCTATTAGCACCATGGGGTTCTGTAAGAAGTGGTATTTTCTGTGGTATTGTAGCAGGTCTTTTCATTTACTTTAAGGCAGGCGTTACTATGGGTAATAACCCTGACCCTTACAACAAGGAACGTAAGCAGAAAATGAAACAATTAAAGAACAAAAGAAAGTGCCAAACAATGTAATGAATAGGGGGATTTAGATATGAAGAAGAATTTCCTTTTTGTAGTATTAAGTTGTATTCTAGTTATGCTTTTTGCAGGTTGTTCTGCGGGAGAGAACATCGATAAAGAGGTTGATTATAGCGAATATAATTTTTCTGGAGTTCAATGGACAAGAGATGCAGAATGTGATATAGAGACTCTAAGATTTTTACCTAATGGAGAGTTCAGATATTATTGTGCATGTGGCAATTCTGTAAATGATTCAGATGTAGTGGAATCATTTACTTACGATGATGAATCGAAAACTTTTACATTAAATTGCTACGAAGAAATTGACGAGATGATAACTGAAATAGGACTTGTTAATTGTGATGGTGAAAAGTTAGAACTCGATTTCGATGGAGAAATAAGAGTATTTCTAAAAGAAGAATAACAAGAGAATAAAAAAGGTGGCGTAATCAGATTTGATTGCGCCACTTTTTCGTTTAATTTATTATTAACTGAATGAAGCTCCATAGTAGTTTGAATCCGTAGAAGATGATTACAGATCCGCATACGATGTTGATGACTCTTAAAGTCTTGTTTGTAAACTTTGCACTAAACAGTGAGATAATCGTTGAGATGGATAAGAACCAAATTACTGATGCAGAAGCGAAGCCGCCTACAAAGAATAAGTCAGTTCCTTCAGGCAGAGTGGCTCTAAATGCGCCAAGCATCATTGAACCGTCGATAATAGCCTGTGGGTTGAACCAAGTAACTACGCAGGCCGTAGTAATAACCTTTAGAAGTGGTACGTTTACGTCTTTACCTCCCTCAAGTGTATCGTCTTTTGAACGAACTAGTCCGATACCAATCCAGATAACGATTGCACTGCCTACAGCAAGTACTATCATTTCTAGTAAAGTGGATGCCTGCATTAATGCGCCAATACCGAAGAAACAAGCAAGTCCTAATGTAATATCGAAGAAGATTACGATTAGGGCAGTGGCATAAACTCTGGCTTTAGACTGAGTTAATGCAGTGTTGATTACGAATAGATTCTGTAATCCAATGGGTGCTACGTATGCAAGACCCATAGTTAAACCTTGTAAATAGATGTCCATTTGTCCTCCTTAAATGATTAATATAAATAAGCGTCTTAAAAAGAAACTTGCTCTTTTTTTAGTACCTAGTATAATATTAAGGGTAATATGAAATAAAATCAATAGTGCAAAAATAATGACCAAGTAAGGAGAAACTTACCATGATTGAGACGCATTACGATTGTCCATGCTTAGAAAAGTGTCCGTTAAATTATGCAATGTCCATTATAGGTGGCAAATGGAAGATGCAAATTATATGTGCACTTAATAACAAGGGGACGCTTAGATATAACGAACTTAGAAAGAAACTGGGCGGTATTTCTAATACAGTTCTTGCGGCTTCACTCCGCGAGCTTGAAGAAAAAGGTCTGGTTCAAAGAAAAGAATATTTGGAAGTTCCGGTTAGGGTAGAATACTCTTCCACGGAGCTAAGTGATAAACTTATGCCTATTTTAGAGAGCCTTAGCGATTGGGGAGAGGCCATGCTAATGGAAGAAGCATCTAAAATGGCGGAAAAGGAGTAGGATTATGAAATTAATATCTTGGAATGTTAATGGCCTTCGTGCGGTTATGGGCAAGGGCTTTATGGAATTCTTTAATGAAGTTGATGCAGATGTATTCTGTCTTCAAGAAACAAAACTTCAAGAAGGACAGATCCAGATGGATCTTCCTGGGTACCACCAGTACTGGAACTATGCTGAAAAGAAAGGGTATTCCGGAACGGCTGTTTTTTCTAAGGAGGAAGCCCTTTCCGTAAAATATGGAATCGGCATCGAAGAACATGATCACGAAGGTCGTGTGATTACTTTGGAATTCGAAGAGTTCTATTTTGTTACAGTATACACGCCTAACTCACAGGATGGTCTTAAGAGACTTGACTATAGAATGCAGTGGGAAGATGATTTCCTAGCGTATTTAAAGAAGCTTGAGGAACATAAACCTGTAGTATATGCGGGTGACCTTAATGTTGCACATAAAGAGATTGACCTAAAGAATCCGAAAACTAACAGAAAAAATGCTGGTTTTACTGATGAAGAACGTGGCAAGATGGATAAAGTTATTGAATCTGGTTTCATTGATACGTTTAGATATTTTTATCCTGATCTTGAATCTGTTTACTCTTGGTGGTCATATAGATTTAAGGCGAGAGAGAAGAACGCGGGATGGAGAATTGACTACTTTATGGCATCTAGCGCTATGGAGGAACGCCTAGAAGGTGCAAAAATTCATACAGGAGTGATGGGATCAGACCATTGCCCTGTGGAGTTGACTTTAAAATAGTAGACTTTAGGTGAAAGTATAAGGACTTTTTGAGGTGACTGAAGATGAGAAAACTTGGATTTATAGGAATGGGCAATATGGGCCAGGCTCTTGCGAAAGGCTTTGTAAAGTCCGGCAAGATTGCCGGCGAAAATATTTACGCATATGCACCTAACCTTGAAAAACTAGATGCAAATTGTGAAAGGCTAGGAATTGTGGCCTGCCATACATTAGAAAGCGTTGCCAAAGAGTGTGAAATCATCGTTGTGACGTGTAAACCGTATCAAATAGAAGATGTGATTGGTGAACTTGTTGGAAAAATAGAAGGCAAAGCTATTCTTTCCGTAGCCGCATCTTGGGATTATGAAAGATATAGAGCTGTGCTTCCTGAAAGTGTTAAGGTGCAGTGCATTATGCCTAATACACCGGTTGCGGTTTCTGAGGGTGTTCTTTTGGTGGCTGAAGAAAATGACTGGGATTACCAAGAAAGAGAATGGATGCTAGATCTTCTTGAAAGCGTTGGTAAGGTTGTTGAATTGCCGACGAGACTTATGGACGCGGGAATGGCTATTTCTGGATGCGGTCCGGCTTTTGTCGATATGATCATTGAGGCTTTGGCCGATGGAGGAGTAAAAAACGGGCTTCAGCGTAAACAGGCATATGAGCTTGTGTGCCAAACTCTAATCGGCAGTGCAAAACTACAGCTAGATACAGGAAAACATCCTGGGCAGCTTAAAGACGAGGTATGTTCACCTGGAGGATGGACAATTAAAGGCGTTGCTTCTCTTGAAAAGTCTGGAATACGAACAGCCTTCATAGAGGCTATAGACGCAATTTTGGAATAAATTTAATTTGAAATAGAGATTAAATAGGGGAAAAGACATGAAAGTAAGATACGAACATCAAGACTATTTAGAATACTATAAGACGGATATGAACAAGTATGCTAAGGCATCAGGAATCTTGCAGATAACACAGAAGGCAGGAAATAGCCAGATGGAAAGGGATAGACCTACCTACGATGAAATAACAGCACAAGGCAAAGCCTTTATGTTAAGCAGACTTGATTTTGAAGTGTATGAGCCAATTGTAGCAGACGAAATGTACACCATTTCATCTTGGGCGTGTGAGGGTTCAAGGGCTACTTTCCCGAGAAACTACAGTATCGAAAAAGATGGAAGAACTTTGGTAATGGTTTCAAGTTATTGGGTTTTAGTAGACATTGAAAGCAGAAAACTTCTAAAAGTAGACGATATTAATATTGATAACTATTATATCGGGGAATTCACTGAACTTTATAAAGATAAGTTAAGACTGCCTAAAGGGCTTGAGTTTGAAGAAGTAGGCAAAAAAGAAGTTATGTATTGTGATTTAGATACTAATGGTCATATGAATAACACATACTATATGGATGTGATTTCAAACTATATCCCAGAACTTCCGGCGGGTACCCACAGAATCAAATCCGTGAGACTTCATTATAGCAAGGAAGCCCCTTTTGGCGATGCAATTACGATTTATAGAGCAAAGGCTGAAGATGGCAAGTATCTATTCAAGACAGTGAAAGAAAACGGTGAGATGAATATTGCTTGCGAAGTGGGATTAGTTGAATTATAGAACGTGTAAGAAAATAAAAAGTCAGATAGTTATCTCTCAGAGCGCTTTCGCAAGTGCTCTGCACGCAGCGAGCTGTAGCTCAAGAGATATTCTATCTGACTTCTTTTTTATCACGTTTTATTATTTGAATTTTATTATTACTCCGGTAACTTAGGGTCTACCCAAACCGTGCTGTTGTTTGTGAAGATAACCATACCCGGCTTTGAACCCGCAGGTTTCTTTACGTATTTAACCTGTACGTAATCTACGGGAACGTTCTGGGATGAGCGTCCTTTGCTGTGGTAAGCCGCAATGGAAGCTGTAGCGTAAACTGTTTCTGCATCTAATTCCGCTCCACCGTTTTGAAGGATTACGTGCGAACCAGGGATATCCTTTGTGTGGAACCATGTGTCCTTGGATGATGCGGTTTTTAGTGTTAAAATATCGTTTTCTTTATTGTTTTTGCCAACTAACACTGTCATGCCATTTGCTAGTGTGTAGACATATGGGTCTGCTTTAAACTTCTTTTCTTTGAATCCACCAGGAACTTTTCTCTTTCTTAGATATCCTGTTTCTTCAAGCTCTTTTCTCAGGGCATCGATTTCTTCTACCTTATCTGAATTTTGTAAATAGATTAGAACGGACTCTAGGTAAGTTATTTCTTCTTTATTTGCTTCTAGCTGAAGAAGCTTTTCTTTGATTGCCGTCTTTGATTTTCCGTATTTCTTGAAATAGTTCTGTGCATTCTTTGCGGGGCTAAAGCGTTTGTCAAGTGCGATTGTAACCTCGCTGCCGTCATAGTAATTTAATACTGTAACTTTTTCCATGCCAGGTTTGATCATATGCATATTAGCAGTCAATAGCTCGCCGTATAGTCTTAGGTCCTCGGAGTTTTCTGCTCTTAAAAGGTCCTCGTTTAGGCGCTGTTCTTTGAGCTGGAACTTGTCTAACAATGCAGAAACGGCTCTTATTAAATCGGAAGATTTCTGGTGAACCCTGTTAGAACTCTTTTTATTGCCGTAGTAGTGTTCTAAGCATTGGCTAAGGGATTCGAATTCGATCTTTTTACATGCAGTTTCAAAATCGTATAGATTAGTTATATAAAACTCTTTCGGCACATCTTTGTCGTCTAGATATACTCTTGGAACAAAGGTACCAGAGCTGATAGATTCAACTACTCCGTTTACGTAACCAGAGATGTCTTCATGTAGTGATATTTCCTCTGCAAAAGATGGGGCGATTCCTCCGATTGAACGCTGGAGAGTCTTACCATCGAGATTTGGAAGATTTGATAATGAATCCTCTTTTAGGTCATCAAAAGGAATCTTGTCTTGAGCAGGCGGATACTGGTATTCTAGCCCAGGTAGGATTTGTCTTACTCTATTTACGTCTATAGATACTCTTTTGATAGAGTCAATAATCTTATTAGTAGAAAGATCCACTAAAATTATGTTACTGTGTTTACCCATTATTTCGAAAATGAGTTTCTTGGAAACTGTGAAACCTAATTCGTTTAATGTTTCCATAGATATTTCTAATATACGTTCGCAACCCTTCTGAGTGACTTCAGTAATTCTAGCACCCTGTAAATGCTTTCTTAAAAGCATACAGAATGAAGGTGGCGCTGGCGGGCTTGGAATGTTCTCTTTAATTAAATGTACGCGGGCAGAAGATGAGTTTGCGGACGCGTATAATTTAACATTTCCTTGTTTTGTGTATATGCTAAAAATAAGTTCATCTGCTTCAGGCTGATAAACTTTTTCGATCTTTCCTAGTGTTAATTTTTCCTGTAGCTCGCGTGCTACAGCTCTTGTCATGATACCGTCAAATGCCATATTGGGCTCCTTTCTATGCCAAAATATTTTAGCATAAAACGGGACTTGAGACAATATTGCGTTGAAAGAAAGCCGTGTTTGAGGTATACTTAATTAGTTATCATAGATTAAAGAAAAAGAGAAGGAGCAAATCAGATGATAAAATGCATGACGGGTTTTGGCCGCAGTGAATACACAGACGGCAAGAGAAATATTACAGTTGAAATCAAATCAGTTAATCACAGATATTCAGATATCTCTGTTAAGATGCCTAGAAGATATAGCTTCGCTGAAGACAGAGTTAAGGCGGTTGTTAAGTCTAGACTAAAAAGAGGTAAGGTTGATGTTTCTATTATGGTAGAAAACATCACAGAAAATGACATTAATATCAAGCTTAACGAGCCAATTGCACGTCAGTACTTTGATAACTTAAAGACTCTTCAGGAAAGTTTTGGCCTTAATGGTGAGATTACTTTAAAACTTCTTGCTACAATGCCAGATGTGATGAAGGCTATTCCTGATGTGGATGACGAAGAAGAAATTGCAAAGGCAATTCTAATTCCGGTTGAAGAAGCTGCAGTTAATCTTGAAAAGATGCGTGCAGTTGAAGGTGAGAAACTTGCTGAAGACCTGCTTGGTAGAGGTGAAACAATCAAGGAAATACTTGATAAGATTGCAGAAAGAGCACCAGGTGTTGTTGTTGACTATGCGGCTAAGTTAAGAGATAGAATTGCAGAACTTCTTGCGGGAAATGCTGCAGTTCCAGAAGAAAGAATTTTAACAGAGGCAGCAATTTTTGCTGACAAATGTGCTATTGATGAAGAAATTACTCGTCTAAACAGCCACTTAATCCAGTTAAAGAAGATTGTAGACAGCCCTAATGATGCAGAAGGTAAGAAACTAGACTTCCTAGTACAGGAAATGAATAGAGAAGCCAACACGATCGGCTCAAAGGCTAATGATATCACTATCACTAACTATATGTTAGAAATTAAGAGTGAAATCGAGAAAATCAGAGAACAGGTACAGAATGTAGAATAGTTCTTGAAATGTTAAGAAATATATGTTAAAATCATATGTCATAATAGGCAAAATATGTAGTAATAGGAGTTCGAGATGAGTTTCAGAGAAAAACATCCTGGCAAGCTTTTTGTTTTTTCCGGTCCATCAGGAGCAGGAAAAGGTACTATTTGCAAGAAGCTTCTTGAAGAAAATCCAGCGTTAGCACTTTCCGTATCAATGACGACTCGTGCACCTCGTGAAGGTGAAGTTGAAGGAGTAAGCTACTTCTTTACAGATAAAGAAACTTTCAAAAAGCGCATTGAGGCAGGCGAATTGCTTGAGTATGCTGAAGTTTATGGCAACTACTACGGTACTCCGAAGGGCCCTGTAGTTGAAAAACTAGAAAAAGGCATCGATGTAATTCTTGAAATTGATATGCAGGGAGCACTTAAAGTTAAAGAAAACTATCCTGACGGGGTTTTCGTGTTTATTCTTCCACCATCAATGAGTGAGCTTAGAAAGTGACTTACTGGTCGTGGTACTGAAACAAAAGAAGCGATCGAACTTCGCTTAGGTGAAACACTAAAAGAACTTTCGTATATAGAAAAGTATGACTACTGCGTAGTGAACGGCGAGTTAGATGAAGCCGTAGCGAGAGTCAAATCAATCGTTGTGGCAGAGCACTCAAAAGTTGCTTTTACCGCCGAAGAGCTTATTGCTAGTTATAAGGAGGAAGCGTAATGTTATATCCATCAGTTAATGAAATCAGAAAGAAAGCAGACAGCAGATACACAGTTGTTATTCTTGCAGCAAAGAGAGCAAGAGACATCATCGATGGCAAGCCAATTCTTACAGATGCTGAGAATGACAGACCTGTATCACTAGCTGCATATGAAATTGCAGAAGATTTAATTACTTACAAGAGAGACGAAAACGTATTATAATTGATCAAACGTAAAGACCTATACCTTATCGTATAGGTCTTTTTTCGTGTTTACTGCGAGAATGAAGGTAATGAAGCGGTCGAGTGCTGTCGAAAGACGCGGAATATGTCGAAGGATTGATAAAAAAATCCCCTTATGCCGATGATATAATTTAAAAAACGAAAAGAGGCGAAAGGAGGAGGGCATGGCTACCTATATACCCGTGATAACACGAGAATATAGCAGGAAGGTTATCTTAGATGAAATACTATACATAGAACAACGACAAAGGAAATTAGCAATAGTTACAGCAGAAGATACATATATCTGTTATGAAAGAATAGAAAATTTAGAAAAGTTTTTAGATGAAAGGTTTTATCGTACCTTGAAGAAAATGGTGATAAATTTGGACAAGATAATGGTTGCCCAAAATCAAAAAATTACTTTTGTAGACGGTACGGTATTGACGATGGGGAGGGAGAGTTACATAAGAACGAAACAAAGGTTCAGTGCTTATCTTAGAAACTTAATCTAAAAGCAACAAAAAAACTATGAAATTGAGAAGAAAACCCTTGCAATTTCAATGCTTTTAGTGTATAGTATTCGGGTGGTATGTCGTTTGAACGATACAAACCACAAAAATAGTTATAATAAATCACACTGGAACCGGTTATGGTTGCCGCGATTCCCTGGAATAAGGGTGCTTTAAGGGCCCGCATGGAGGGCTTTGGCAAGCGGTGTTTAAAAAAAGGTTTCAGTGGCAGAGAAAAACCAGGAGGAATTTAAAAATGGCAGTAATTTCAATGAAACAGTTACTAGAAGCTGGTGTACACTTCGGTCACCAGACAAGAAGATGGAACCCTAAGATGGCTCCTTACATCTTTACAGAAAGAAACGGTATCTACATTATCGACCTTCAGAAGACTGTAAAGAAGATTGAAGAAGCTTATGACTTCATGAGAACAGTTGCTGAAACTGGCAGACCTATCCTTTTCGTAGGTACAAAGAAGCAGGCTCAGCAGGCTATCATGGACGAAGCTAACAGATGTGGTCAGTACTACGTAAGCGAAAGATGGTTAGGCGGTATGCTTACAAACCACAAGACAATCGCTACAAGAATCAAGAGATTAGCTGAAATCCACACTATGGAAGAAGATGGAACTTTCGAAAAGCTTGCTAAGAAGGAAGTAGTTAAGCTAAGAGGCGAAATGGAAAAGCTTGAAAAGTACTTAGGCGGTATCAAGGATATGCCTGAAATGCCAGCTGCAATCTTCGTTGTAGACCCTAAGAAGGAAAGATTAGCTATCAAGGAAGCTAGAATTTTAGGAATCCCAGTAATCGGTATCGTTGATACTAACTGTGACCCTGATGACGTTGATTACGTAATCCCTGCTAACGATGATGCTATCAGAGCAGTTAAGTTAATCGCTGGCAGAATGGCTGACGCTGTTATCGAAGCTAACCAGGGCGAAAGCTTTGC
>JAFYLX010000120.1 GCA_017556895.1 Bacillota bacterium
GATGTAAAGATTAATATCGTAGACACGCCAGGACACGCAGACTTCTCATCAGAAGTAGAGCGTATTATGAAGACTGTAGATACAGTAATTTTACTGGTTGACTCTAGCGAAGGTCCAATGCCTCAGACTAGATTCGTACTTAAGAAATCTTTAGAACAGGGCATTAACCCAATCCTATTTATCAATAAGCTTGATAAGAAGGATGCGAGAGTAGATGAAGTAGTAGACGAAGTTTACGAACTATTTATGGACTTAGAAGCAAACGATGAGCAACTTGATTTCCCAATTCTTTACGGAATTGCTCGTCAGGGTATAGCTGTTAGAGAGCCGGAAGACATTCATGGAATGACTATTGGAGAAGGCGAAGAAAAGATTAAGAAGAGTCCTGCCGGCTATGGTGGACTTGACATTACACCTTTATTCGAAACTATTATCGATCACTGTGATCCATATCCTGATATGACAGAAGAACCGCTTCAGTTACAGGTTTCATCCCTAGGATATGACGATTATATCGGAAGACTTGGTATCGGTAGAGTTACAAGAGGTAAGATCAAAGAAGGACAGAGCGTAGCCGTATGTAAGGCTGATGGCACTGTTGTACAGAGAAAAGTAAATCAGGTATTCGTATATAGAGGACTAAAGAGAGTTGCAGTTCCTGAAGCGGAATGCGGCGATATCGTAGTAGTATCAGGTATCGCAGATATTTCCATAGGCGAAACAATCTGTGATGCACAGAATCCTGAGGCAATGGAAATGATTCATATCGAAGAACCAACATTAAGTATGAACTTTATGGTTAATAAGTCTCCATTCGCAGGTAAGTCCGGTAAGTTTGTAACTTCTAGACATATCAGAGAAAGACTTAACAAGGAACTTGAAGTTAACGTAGGTTTAATGGTTGAGGAAACTGACTCAACAGACTGCTTCAGAGTATCAGGTAGAGGTGAATTACATCTTTCTATCCTACTTGAAAACATGCGTAGAGAAGGCTACGAAATGGCCGTTTCAAAGCCAGAAGTAATTTTAAGAAGAGGCGAAAACGGCGAGGTTCTTGAACCAATTGAAGAAGTGGTAATTACTGTACCAGATGAGTATTCTGGCACTGTAATAAATAAACTAAATATCAGAAAAGGTATTATGACTCAGATGGCAACGGATAATGGATATTCAAAGCTTGAATATCTAGTTCCAACAAGAGGTCTTCTGGGTTATAGAAGTGAATTCATCAACGATACGCGTGGTGAGGGAACAATGGTAACAAGATTTGACTCTTTTGATGAACACAAGGGAGACATTCCTCAGCGTGTAAACGGAGTAGCCATAGCCCAAGAAGAAGGCACTTGTACTCCTTATGCTTTAGATAACATAGGTGAGCGTGTGCAGATGTTTGTAGAGCCGGGTACTAAGGTATACGAAGGTATGATCGTAGGTATGAACTCAAGAAACGACGATATGGTTGTTAACCCTTGTAAGGCGAAGAAAGTAAGTAACATGAGAGCTTCTGGTTCTGATGATGCTGTTAAGCTATCACCTGCAAGAATTTTCACACTGGAAGAGGCTCTTGACTTTATCGACGATGATGAATTAGTAGAAATCACACCTGACGATATTAGATTACGTAAGAAATTGCTAAAAGAGCTTGAAAGACGTAGAAGCGGCAGAGTTTACGAATAGGAGTGGATAAGTTGTTTGGTTTAGATGATAAGATGGCCGAATATTTGCAGCTTGTCATTGGCTTAGCTTGCATAGTGATCGTCGGGCTTTTACTGATCAAATTATTACTAAGAATAACTAGAAAAACACTAAAGAGAACTACTTTAGATGAGTCAATGCACGTTTTTATAACAAGTGCAGCGAAAATTATTCTATATATCCTGCTTATTGTGGTAATATTAGGATATATGAACGTACCTATAGCACCCCTAGTAACAGTTCTTGGTGCAGGTGGTGCAGCGATAGCGTTAGCATTGAAGGATAGTTTAGGCAACATTGCAGGTGGCATTATAATCCTTGCTAATAAGCTATTCAAAAAAGGTGATGTTATAGAGGTTGAAGGACAAGAAGGCATTGTTGATAACATAGACCTATTTGTTACAACCCTTAAAACATACGATAACAAAGTGGTCACAATTCCAAATGGAACGATGACTACATCCGTAATTGTTAACTACTCAAAAGAGGAAACTCGCAGAGTGGATTTCAAGTTCGGAATCAGTTATGATTCGGACATTGCCAAGGCAAAAGACGTCCTAATTGCCGTAACAGAAGTATGTCCGGGAATTTTAAAACAGCCAGCACCTTTTGTTGGAGTAGGAGCACATCAAGATAGCGCAGTTATTTTAGACCTTAAAGTATGGTGTGAGACAGATAACTACTATGATGTGAAGTATTTCTTAACAGAACAGGTTAAACTGGCGTTTGACGAAGCAAATATCACAATACCGTATCCGCAGATGGACGTACGCGTGAGTAAGTAATTTTTTAGGGAGAGTAAATATGGGAGAAATTAAAAAATTCAAAAGAGTATTGGTTGCTAACAGAGGTGAAATCGCTATCAGAGTTTTTAGAGCATGTCGTGAACTGGGTATCAGAACAGTTGCGATCTACTCTGAAGAAGATAAAAACTCTTTGTTTAGAACCAAAGCAGATGAAGCATATCAGATTGGTAAAGGTAAAACTCCAGTTGGTGCTTACTTAGGAATCAATGAAATCATCGAATTAGCTAAGGCTAAGGGTGTAGATGCTATCCACCCAGGTTATGGTTTCTTATCCGAAAACGTACAGTTTGCTGAAGCTTGTGCAGCAGCAGGCATCGAGTTCATCGGACCTACAGGTGCTATGATGGATGCTCTTGGTGACAAGATTAAGTCCAAAATCGTGGCTAACTCCGTAGGTGTTCCTACAATTCCAGGCGTAGAAAAGGCTATTCAGACTGAAGAAGAAGCTGTTGAATTTGCTGCTAAGTGTGGCTACCCAGTAATGCTAAAGGCAGCAGCTGGCGGCGGCGGCAGAGGTATGAGAATCGTTAATAGCGAAGAAGAATTATTACCTCAGTTTAGAAGCGCAAGATCTGAAGCAGCTAAGGCTTTCGGAATTGATGATATCTTTATCGAAAAATACTTAGAAAACCCTAAACATATAGAAGTACAGATCTTAGGAGATAAGCATGGTAACATCGTGCACTTATACGAAAGAGACTGTTCTATCCAGAGAAGACATCAGAAGGTTATCGAATTTACACCTGCTCTATGCTTAACTGACGAACAGAGAGATGCTATCTGTCAGGATGCTCTTAAGATTGCTCGTGCAGTAGATTATAGAAGTGCCGGTACTGTAGAATTCTTAGTAGATAAGCACGGTAACCATTACTTCATCGAAATGAATCCTAGAATTCAGGTAGAACATACTGTAACAGAAATCGTTACAGGCGTAGATATCGTTCAGGCGCAGATCCTAATCGCTCAGGGTTACAAGCTTGACTCCGATGAAATTTCAATTAAGGGTCAGGACGACATCAAGGTTACAGGTCATGCTATCCAGTGCAGAATCACTACAGAAGACCCTGTAAACGGATTCATGCCTGATACTGGTAACATTGAAATTTACCGTTCACCAGGTGGTTACGGCATCCGTCTTGACGGTGGTAACGGTTTCGCAGGATCTGAAATCACTCCATTCTATGACAGCTTACTTGTAAAGGTAACTGCATACAGCAGAACATTCGACGGTGCGAGAAAGAAAGCTTTAAGAGCTCTTTCCGAAACAATGATTAAGGGCGTTAAGACTAACATTCCGTTCATGCTAAACGTACTTAACCATCCAACATTCGCAGAAGGTAACTGCGACACTGGATTCATTGCAAACACTCCAGACCTATTACACTTCGGCAAGGTTGAAGATACTGAACTTAAGGTTATCGAGTTCTTAGGCGACAAGTTCGTTAATGGAACTAAGGGTAAGAAGCCACAGTTCAACGTACCTGCATTCCCTAAGTTCAAACCTACTGAATTAGAAGGTTTAAGAGGTACAAAGCAGCTTCTTGATGAATTAGGCCCTAAGGCAGTTTCCGAATGGGTTAAGGATCAGAAGAAGCTTCTAATCACAGATACAACAATGAGAGACGCTCAGCAGTCCCTAATGGCTACAAGA
>JAFYLX010000015.1 GCA_017556895.1 Bacillota bacterium
CGTACTTGGCGTACAGATGAACGCTACAGTTAGAGACTTAGCATTCATGGTTGATTCCATTCCAGAAGGTTCAACTTGGACAGCTACAGGTATCGGTAGAAACACTTGGACTATCGCTGTAGCAACAATCGCTATGGGCGGACACGTAAGAGTTGGTTTTGAAGACACTGTATACTTAGAAAAGGGCGTTCTTGCTAAATCCAACGGCGAATTAGTAGAAAAGGTTGTTAAATTAGCTAACATCATGGGTAGAGAAATCGCTACTCCAGCTGAAGCTAGAGAAATCTTAGGATTAGCACCTTTAAAGTAATTCATAATTAAATATTGTACATAAAAGTGGCTTTATATTAAGGCCACTTTTTTTGTTTGAATTTTGTATACATTATAACAATCGCCCATATCCGTGTAAAAAGTCCTTTTGTTTTGAAGTGTTTGGGTGTACAATCAAAATAACTAATAGAAGGAGGGCTGAAGCTATGTCCTTTGCAGCAGAAGTAAAAAATGAATTGGCTCGTATTGAAGCCGATAAAAAATGTTGTCAACTTGCAGAAATTGCAGGGTTTTTAAGAGTAGCTGGTAGTATAGGACTGGCAGGCTTTGGGAAGTTTAAAATTATGATTACTTCAGAGAATCCTGCAGTTATAAGACACTATAAGAAGTTGCTACACGACTATTTTGATGTGGAAACCACTTTAGAAGTAGGTGAAGGTAACTCTGTCGGTAAAAAGAGAGCATATAGAATTACCATTGATGCTGAAAATAGAAGTGAGCAGATATTGCGTGAAACGGGTATACTACTCGTACGAGAAGGTAATAACTACATTTCTGACGGTATCTATGATGGATTAATTAGGACTAAATGTTGTAAAAAAGCATATCTTAGAGGTGTGTTCATGGGCATTGGAACCATGAGCGACCCAGAAAAATCGTATCATCTTGAGTTTGTTTGTAGAACAGAAACTCTCTCAAAAGACCTTAGAAAGCTTATAAATTCTTTCGTAGATTTGCAAGCTAAAGAATCGAAGAGAGGGAAGTCTTTCTTGGTATATGTAAAGAAGGCAGACTATATCGGTGATATTCTAGGCATTATGGGGGCCGATACACACTCCCTAATTATAACTACTACTCAGGTAGAGAAGTCTATGAGAAACAAGGTTAATAGGATGGCAAACTGCGATAATGCTAACCTTGATAGAGTAGTTGAAGCCGCAATGAAACAGGCAGCGGCTGTAGAAAAAATAGAAAGAGAGAAAGGCCTAGATTGGCTTCCGGACAAAATCAAAGAAGTGGCAATATTAAGAAGGGATAATCCGGATTTGTCAATAGCGGCGCTTGGTGAACTCTGTGATCCTCCACTAAAAAAATCTGGAATTAACGGCAGACTCAAAAAACTTGTAGAACTTGCCGATAAAATATAGTTGCGAAAAACAAAAATTTTCTGTAAAATTTGTTGTATTGCGTCAAAAATATAATGAATGATGTTAAAAATGAGTAAAAGTGTGGTAAAATAATTATTAAGGGGAAGGAGGCAACAAGGTGTTTAAAGAAGAATTAAATTTAATCAAACAAGCAGAACAAACTGCAGAAGCTATTCGTAAAGAAAGCAAGCAGGAAGCTAAAGTTATGATAGAAAATGCAAACACTAATGCCCAAAAGCTCTTAGATGATGCAAAGGTAAAGGCGAAGGAAGTCACTACTAGACTTATGGCCGAAGGCGAGGCAGAAGCGCAGAAAGAATATGATGCGGCTATTGAAGCCACAAAAGTTAAGTGCTTAGGCCTTGAAGCTAACGCAAAAACTAAAGAGTTAGAAGTAGTTAGTAAGATTGTAGAAAGGGTGAAATCAAGTGTCAATATGTAAGATGCAAAGAGTTGCAGTCATTGGCCTTGATTCCGACAAAGAGAAACTTATGTCCGAGTTGAGTGACTTTGGAGCTGTAGAACTTACACAGCAGTCACATAAGCTTGAAGACGAAGAGTGGAGAGCACTGGCGGATTTAGACGGTAACCAGGAATGTTCAATAAAGCTTGACCAAAAACTTGCCAAAGCGCAGCAAGCTTTAGACATTATAGAAAAATATGATAAATCTAAATCACCATTATTCAACACTAGAAGAAGAATGGACTTTGCGGGGTTCAAAGCACTTCGCAAGGATAATTCCCAGGCAGAAGCAATTGTTGAAAACTTCTTGGACAAAGGGGATAGAATCCATACTTTAAACGAAAAAACAAGCAAACTCGAAATAGACATACTTTCTTTGTTACCATGGGTAGCATATGACTTACCTATGGCATTAACAGAGACTAAAGACTGTAATATCCACAAAGGCGTATTGCCGGCAGATTGTGATACGAAAGTTCTTGCTGAAACTCTAGAAGCAAACTTTGGAGAGGTGGTCTTCAAAGTAGTCTACAAAGATAAGGAACTACAGTATGTGGCCCTTGTGTGCAAGAAGAATCTTGAGGAACAGATTATGGAAGTTCTTAGAGAAAATGGCTTTACGGAATCAGTTTTCAAAGACTTAAATGAGGTTCCAACAGCAGCGATGAAGAGAATGCAAGGAGAACTTTCTGAGGCACACAAAGAAATATCACAAATAGCTGGTGAAATTGAAAAAGACGCCAAGTTAAAACAGAAAATAGAAGAATATTACGACGTCATTTTCTTGGAAGCAGAAAAACAGAAGAACAGAGATAAACTTCTAAAGACTTCGAAAACTTTCTTACTCGAAGGTTGGATTCCGGAAAGACTCGTAGATGATGCAAAGAAGATTTTAGAAGAAAACGAATGTTACTACGTTTTCCGCGACCCTCTTGATGAAGAAGAAGTTCCGGTTCTAATGGAAAACTCAAAATTCATTTCTCCATTCGAATCAGTTACAGAAATGTATTCACTTCCATCATACAGAGGATTCGACCCTACGAAGATATTCGCGGCATTCTATGTTGTATTCTTCGGGATTATGTTATCTGACGCGGCATATGGCATTATCATGGCAATTGCGTGCTTCGTAATCTTAAAGAAGTATGATTTAGAAGGAATGGCACAGAAACTAATAACACTATTCCTATACTGCGGTATATCAACCACTTTCTGGGGAGCACTCTTTGGAGGTTGGTTCGGGGACATTGCCACAGTTGTTGCAAGATTATTCTTCGGAGTTGAGTTTGTTATAAAACCACTTTGGTTTAATCCGATGGATGACCCGATTAAGCTTTTAATCTTCTCCATTGCGCTTGGTATTGTACATCTGTTTACAGGTATGGCAATCAAGTCATATATGCAGATTAAAGAGGGCAAATGGTTTGATGCACTTTGCGATCAGGGCTTTTGGATTATA
>JAFYLX010000016.1 GCA_017556895.1 Bacillota bacterium
ACCTATGTAGACAATTTCCCTATTAGAATCGTTGACGGGGAGTTTGTATATGCCTTTGACATTGAAAGAGTTGAATGGCTAGAAGAAAAGGATTTTCCGACATACTTCACAGCAGAACAATCCTTCAATGCTATAAGAAATCAGTATGAAATAGACCCTAAATTAGACAGATATGACGCCTTAGAGGTTTTACAAGATAAGTACGGTGTGTGGCCACCTATCAACATCAGAAGTATGACATATACTTTTGATACAGATAAAAAAGCTTTTCTTGAAAAATACGAATTAGACACAAAGCTAACAGCTGAGCAGGCATTTAGACAGCTTAGAAAGAACTATAAAATAGATTCAGAACTTTCCGATGCGGAAGCTAGAAAGATTTTTAGAATCAGAGAAGAAATCAAAGAGCTAGGATATAACAAGTACCGTTCCAGTACTATTGCTAACAATATTTCCGATAAAACAGTAATTCTTATCGAGGAAATGTCTGATCAGCTTAAGGGTGCAGACGTTGTGTCAGAAACAGCGAGATACTATCCAAATGGGGCAACTCTTGCTCATGTAATCGGATATATGGGTAGTATTTCTGACCATCAGTATGAAGAATATGTAAACGAAAAGGGCTATAATGCTACTGACTTAATTGGTAAGGACGGCATTGAGGCTGTAATGGAAGACTATCTAAAGGGTACAGATGGTGTTACTGCCGTAAGAGTTAACAGCCTTGGCGACTATATCGAAACTATCAGTGAATCTGAACCTGAAGCAGGACAAAATATATACTTAACTGTTGATTTAGACCTTCAGAAAGTAGCGGAAGATGCTTTGGCGAAAGTTATAAAGGCTACAAAGAATGGAACTAGATATGAGGGCAAGTATGGTAATGCTTATGTAAGTAAGTATGAAAACTGTGAATCAGGTGCGGTTGTTGCGCTTGATGTAGAAACTGGAGAAATATTAGCGATGGCTAGTTATCCGGATTATGACCCTAATATTTTCGCGGAAGGTATTTCAAGCAAGGACTGGGCATCAGTGCAGAGCACAAATCCTAGAGATTATCTTGCGCCGACTCCGCTATATAACATTGCAACAATGACTTCCGTACAGCCGGGTTCTACTTTTAAGCCTATTACTTCTGTAGCAGCACTTCAGGCCGGACTTGATCCAGAACTGAAGCTACGAGATGGTGGTAAAATCGACCTTGGTGGCGGAACTACCTTCGGTTGTGCTGCATGGAATGATCTTGGCGCAACTGACGGATGGCAGAACCTAGCGTTAGGTATTCAGAACTCTTGTAACCACTACTTTGCTTGTATTGCTACAGGTAAGGACTGGACTACTGGAGCTTCACTAGGTTATGAAGACAATATTTCCATCGAAAAGATTATCGGTGTTGCCAAGGAATTTGGTCTTGGACAGAGCACTGGTATTGAAATCGGCGAAATTGTTGCAGATTTGCCATCTAAAGAAAGAAAGCTTTCTTCAATGCAGGACTCATTATGGTATTATCTATACAGCACAGCTGTAAATTATTGGCCTAAGAGCACTCTGGATGATGAAGAAAAATTAGAAAAAGAAATAGACGTAATCGTTAGTTGGATGGAAGAAAATCCTACTAGAGATGAGATTATAGATAGAATAGAAAAACAGACTTCTGTTATGAAGAAGGAAGTTGAAACTGTTACTGATATTTGTAAATATTCATTCTTCAATATGGCCGAATGGACTGTTGGTGACGAATTTAACATCGCCATTGGGCAAGGTGACAACTCATACAGCCCTATTCAGATGGCTAGATATGTTGCCACTCTTGGTAACGACGGTTTGAGAAATGATGTTACTTTGATAAAGAATATCGAGGGTGAAAAGGCTGAAGAAAGAGAAGAACCATATCAGATTGATGTAACGAAAAAAGAAATTGCAAATGTACTTGAAGGTATGAGACTCGTAACTAAGAACGGTACTTTGGCGGGCGTATTCAATCCTATCGGAATTGAAGTTGCCGGCAAGACTGGTACTGCCGAAGTTGCTGGTTATGTTCAGCCTGCTGATGAAGTAAAATATGTTAAAGAACATCTTTCTTCCATCGCACCTAATATCACTTGGAGTCAAGTGGAAGAAGAAATGAAGAAACTGATGAAAGAGGAACCTGAAAACTATCCTACAGAAAACTATGCTGTAGATAAGGCTCTTATTGAGGCCAGTGGTGGAAAGGTAACTTTAGAGCAGATTAACAAATACAAAGACGAGTATGATCCTTTTGCATGGACAATAGCCCTTGCACCTGCTGATGATCCTAAGATTGCAGTAGTTGTAGTGCTAGTTCAAGGTGGTACTTCTTACAATGCTGGACCTGTTGTTAGAGACATCATTGGGGAATATCTACTAAACGAAACAAAATTCGATAAAGCAGATTTTACAACTAAAATGCAGTAATTAATGACGGGAGGAAAAGTATGGGTAAGGCCATTGTAATTGTATCAGGAAAAGGTGGTACAGGAAAAACGATGCTTACAGCCAATTTGGGTGCAACACTAGCACTACAAGGCCATAAGGTTGTTGTTATCGACCTGGATACAGGATTAAGAAACTTAGACCTATATTTAGGAATGGAAAACAATATTGTCTACGATATCAACGATGTTTTGACAGGTGTGTGCAGAATAAGACAGGCTTTAGTAAAAGTTAAAGCTTTTCCAGGTCTTTTATTTATGGCGGCGTCTCCTCAAAAACCTACAGGAGAAATCACTCCGCTTCATATTAAAGTTTTATGCAATAAATTAAAGCAGAAATACGACTATGTTCTAATCGATGCTCCGGCAGGAATTGACGATGGCATGAGAGTAGCAACAGGTGGTGCGGATATGGGTATCATCGTTGTAACACCAGAGTATTCATCTCTTAGAAATGCAGAAAATGTCAAAGAAACGCTGGAGGAACAGGGGATCGAAAAGATATCATATGTAGTAAACAAAATAGACCTTAAATTGATTGAACAAGGTAAGGCTCCTAGCTTCGAAGAAGTGACTAAGAACATTAGAGATAAAATCGTAGGAATCATCCAGAAAGACGACAATATCCACGTATCAACAAACCTTGGAATTCCAATCGTCTCAATCCTAGAGACTCAAGTTTCCAAGAGCTTCATGGCTATGGGCATGCGAATCAAAAAGCTTTTAGCT
>JAFYLX010000121.1 GCA_017556895.1 Bacillota bacterium
GGTTGTTCGTGCTAAGGGTGCAGGAGCTCACGCGGCTCGTCTGTACGATGGTAAGAATGCTATCAGCCTGCTTATGGCACTTCTTGCTAAGCTTCCGCTTACAGGCGAACTTAAAGAAGTTGTTGATTTTTATGGTGAACACTTCGGCATGTGCCTCTATGGAGAAAAGATGGGCGTTGATTGTTCCGACGAAGACTGCGGCCCGCTTACTCTTAATGTAGGTAAAATTTACACAGAAAACGGTAAGCTGGTTATCTGCTGTGACAGCAGAATCCCTGTGAGCTTTACAATAGAATCTATCGAAGAAAAGGTGCAGTCTAAGATCGCCGGAACAGGCTATGTTTACGAACAGGTATCCACAGAAAGACCTCTGTATGTGCCTAGAGATTCTGAACTTGTAAAGACTCTTATGGAAGCATACAGCCAGGTAACAGGAGACTATGAAAGCCAGCCGCGCTCATCCGGTGGTGCAACTTACTCCAGAGCCATGAAAAACTGTGTTGCTTTCGGATGTCTGCTTACTGATCAGGAAGATGTAATGCACCAGGCAAACGAATATCTGGAAATTGACAAGCTTAAAATCTGGCTCGAAGTTATGTTAGAAACGATTTATAAGTTAGCTAAATAAATCGTTTATATAAGCAATTATTTTATATCTTAAGTTTATTGGGAGGAAATTTTAAAATGTCTAACAATTTAAACAAGAAAAAATTTCAGATGCCTTCCGCTTTAATGATCGTAACGATCTTCCTCGGAATCGTTGGTTTACTTACTTGGTTTGTACCAACTTCCGTAGTAGTGGATGGAGAAATCATTTTCAACGCTGCTTTTGACGGCGACGGCAATGTAATTGAAAATGCCGGCACTTCCCCAATTGGCCTTTGGAACTTATTCTTAGCTCCAATCCTTGGCTTACAGGAAGGTGTTCAGGTAGCTGCAGCTCTTATCGTATCCGGCGGTTTCGTAGCAGTACTTACAGCTACTGGTGCATTAGACGCTGGTATCGGTGCATTACTCAGAAAGTTCAGCGGTAACACTCTGATCTGCGTGTTAATGTTCGCTTTCGCTTTAATGGGTACAGTATTCGGATTATGGGAAGAACTTCCTGCATATGCAGTAGTTGTTATTCCAATGTTCCTTGCTGCCGGTTATGATGCGTTCACAGGTATCATGGTTATCATCGTTGGTGCTGTTGCAGGTAACATGGCTGACATCGTTAACCCTTACGCTATCGGTGCTGCTGTTGCTGCTATCGGTGATGATACTTTAGGTATCGGCGATGGTATCGTTTTAAGAATGATCTTATTCGTAGTATTATATGTAATGGGATGCTTCTTTGTAACAAGATATGCTTCTTCCGTTAAGAAAGATCCTGCTAAGTCTGTAGTTGACGATCCATCTGCAGCTTCTCTTCACGCTTCTTTCGATGTTACAGAAATCAAGCCATTAACTGGTAAGCACAAAGCTTCCTTAGCAATCTTCATGTTCGTAATCATCTTCACTATCGTTGGTTATGCTCCATGGGATTCCATCGGTGACGGTGAAACTGTATTCAACGCTGTTAACGCATACAAGAACTTATCCGGTTCTTTCATCGGTAACTTACTTGGTGTTGATGGTTTATGCGAATTCGCATGGTGGTACTTCGATGAATTCTGTGCATTATGGTTACTTGGTGCTGTAGCAATCGCTATCGTAAACAAGATGCCTGAAAAAGTATTTGTAAAGACTTTTGCTTCCGGTGCTGCTGACCTTATGTCCGTTATCCTCGTATTAGCAGTATCCAGAGGTATCGGTGTATTCATGGGAGACAAGTACTCCGGTATGTCCATCACATTCATCTACTGGTTACAGGGCCTCTTAACAGGTGTTCCTTTATGGGCATTCGTTATTGCGGCAATCGCGGTATACTTACTGATTGCACTGTTCTTACAGTCTACTTCCGGTGTTGCTGGTATTACAATGCCAATCTTTGGCGCTATTGCATTAGCATTATTCTCAACAACAAATGCTGGTGGCGTTGCTGGTCAGGTATTATTAATCTCCGCATTTACTTGTGGTGTAAACTTTATCTGCGGTATCTATCCGGAAGCTACAAATATGGCTATGTGTGATATGACAGGTACTTCATACCCTACATACCTCAAGACTATGTTAAAGACATTAGTTCCAATGTTAGTTGTTGCAGCAATTATTATCTCTGTTGCTCCATACATTGGTTTAGTATAATTTAAAAATATACTGCAGAAGGACCTGTTCTTAATGGACAGGTTCTTTTTTTACGAAAAAGTATGAAATGCACTTATTAAGGCATGAATAACACTTTGAGATTTTAAATAACATGTGGTATAATTAAAATACAGATATATAAATTGATGAGGTATGTCGATTTCAGCTGAAAGGAGATTTTGAGATGAAGAAAAAAAGCTTAGCTGTGCTGATGATTTTTATTATGGTTATGACCATGATGCCGGCTACAGCATTTGCTGCTATAAGCACAGTTGACGCACCCAGAGAGTTTAGTCAGCTGATTTCAAGCGAAGGACTTGAACATAATTTTGTAAAAGTTACTACAAGCGGAAGCAGCCTGTATTTTGAAGTTGA
>JAFYLX010000017.1 GCA_017556895.1 Bacillota bacterium
TCTTCAGCAAACATCAGAGCCTTATCAAAATTGCCTTTTGCAGAAAGCTTTACAGTATCCACCGCTTTCTTTCGCAAGCCGTTTTGAAGCACTTCTATCTGAAACGCCGTCCGTGCAAGCCGCAGCTGCTGAATATGAAAAACCGTAAATATCCGGTAGCCATTAGACTTTCGCTCTGCCAGCGGTATCAGCCCCCATTCCTCATACATCCTCACTGTGTTTGGATGTATGCCAATAATTTTAGCTATCTGCGAAGTTGTATATGTTTTCATTCAAATTCACCTGTTAATTCAAATTTATAGAAACGATTTTAACATAATAAAAAAGCCTCGGCAATTTAACCAAGGCTAATTATTTCATTATTCAGCTTTAACCAGCAGAGTTACGGCTTCGCAATGTGTAGTATCGGTGCCAGTGCAACATTTTGCCGACTTGATATCAAATCCAATGCGCAGTTGCATGTTGTCCAAAACTCAGTTTTATTCTATTTGGGGCAACAAATCTTTTGAATTGTTGGTTGATTCTCGCAGTTATACTACTTTTGGCAACGTTTTTTTGCCAAAATAATATAAAATGCTAATATGTTCTTTATCTCACTGCATTTTTGTTGTCATTTGCCGTTACTTTTCAAAATACAGCCAACAAATATCGAAAAATGTTGCCATAATCTGTCTCAGTTTCAAATTTGTGCAACAAACCGTTGTCAGATTCGTTATGCCTTTACTAGCAAGCTTGCTACTTCACAATGTGAAGTCCATGGGAATAAGTCGACCGGAGTGCACTCCACAAACTCATAGCCATTCGCCACCAAGTACTTGATGTCTCTAGCAAGTGTCGCAGGGTCACAGGATACGTAAACGATCTTGGATGGGTCCACGTCAACTACTGCCTTAAGAAGTTCTTCTTCGCAGCCTGCTCTTGGTGGGTCTAGGATAACCACGTCAGCCTGAGTGATTCTTAAGGATTCGTCCTTTAGGCCTTCTCCGGAAACCATCTTAGGCATTTCTTCTTCGGCCTTGCCACACACGTATCGTGCATTTACGATGCCGTTTACTACTGCGTTTCTGTTGGCGTCGATAACTGCAGGTTTAACGGACTCGATACCAATAACACGACCAGCATTATCGCCCTTCTTTCTCATGTCGTCAGCGAGGAAAAGACCGATGCTACCAACGCCGCAATATAGGTCAAGTACAGTTTCGCCACCCTTAAGGTCCGCATATTCAACTACCTTGCCGTATAGTTTTTCCATCTGCTGAGGGTTCACCTGATAGAAGGAAAGCGGTGAGATTTCGAATTCTAAGTCGCCTACCTTTTCCATGATTGTAGGTGATCCAGCAAGAGTGATGCACTCTTCGCCTAAAATATCTGATGTATTCTTCTTGTTGATGTTGATTACAACGCTTTCAAGGCTGAACTCAACTCCAGCAAGAGGACCTTCTTCGTAAACCGGAATTTCGAAAATCGCGTCATCTAACATTTGGATTAGCTTTGCCGCGTTTGGAATGCCCTTGCCATTTATCACCAGGATTACCATAACCTGGCCTGTACCCATTGCTGTACGCACGATCATGTGGCGCATTAGGCCCTTTTCCCAGCGTGGGTCATAGGATGTGATATTGTCTTCTTCCATAAACTGACGAAGCGCGCGAGCTGCCGCCATTGATGGTTCTGACTGAAGCATACAGTCATCACAATTAACCACTTCGTGGCTCTTTGCCTGATAAAATCCGATTCTTGGTTCGTGAACCGGCTCAACGATGCCACCCTTTCTTGTGATTAGGCCGCCTGTAGATACCGGCATGGACGCCTTATTTCTATAGCGGAAAGGTTCTTCCATTCCAATAGCATCGTTAACCTTAGGATCTTCAAGTCCGCCAAGACGAACTAACTTGTCCACAATCTGCTTCTTTTTAAGCTGAAGCTGTCCTTCGTAAGTCATCTTCTGGAAAGCACAACCACCGCACTGGCCAGCATACTGACACATCGGTTCCTGTCTTAGGTCGGATTCTTCAATCATTTCTACTACCTTGCCGAAAGCGTAGTTTTTCTTAACTTTAGTTAGCTCAGCATCTACGACGTCGCCTAGCACTGTGTTCTTTACGAATACCGCGAAGCCGTCTGCCTTACCGATTCCCTGTCCTTCGTGGGAAATATCTTCAATTCTTAATCTTACAATGTCACCCTTTTTCATAATTCTCCTTAACTGCCATATAGTCTTCTGGCCAATTTATATTAACTAATTTCTTATCATCCATAGGTACTAAGACATAGCCTGTGCCGGCTATCACGTCTAGCACTTTTCGAGTTCCGCTTGTCAAACGCTGTCGCATTATATCACAAACACATTTAGGATACAAGGCAATTAACGGCTCAATTCCACCACTATTTGCCGCCAGTACGGGTACTGGTTCTACAAGCCCTCTGGCCACATCCCATAGTTTAGCTGCAATACCCGAATCCACGTTTGGTGCATCGCATGGAACTACCATGAGCCAGTCGCTCTCGCACGCCTCAAGACCCGAAATGATTCCTGCTGCCGGTCCGTTCCACTTAAGGTCAGAATCATCAGGAACCTCCATAAACCCTTCCGGCACCTCTGCGCCGTTGGTGGAAAACAGTTTTTCCTTATACTCGCCCATTGCGCCCGCTATGTGCTGACTAAAGGTCTTATCGCCTAATAACAATGTGGACTTTTCCCTGCCCATTCGTCCTGATTTTCCGCCTGCCAGAATCAGCAAACCTATTGAATTTTCGCGGAAATCTCCTATTTTCATAATACAAATTCCTCTAATTAATGTATAATCATTAGTGTAACAGATTTTTTGTTTATTTACAATTATACCTTAATTGACTTTAATAGATTTGACATTAGAAAGGTGCGGAAAATGAGTAAACTTGGCTTTTTTTACAATATGAATACCTGCGTAGGCTGTGGTGCTTGCCAGCTTGCCTGCAAAGATGCTCACAAGCTTAAGGCTGGTGAGTTTTTTAGACGTGTCGACATGATGGAAGAAGGTCCATATTCGGGGACTTGCAACCACTGTGATGACGCAGCCTGCGTAAATGTATGCCCAACTGGCGCTATGTACAAAGCTGAAGACGGAACTACTCGTCACGACGATGGCAAGTGTATTGGCTGCGGAGCTTGCATGTGGAACTGCCCTTACGGTGAGATTTCCTTTAGTAAGACTCGCGGTGTTACTCAAAAGTGTGACTCCTGTTACGAACGCAGAGCTATGGGCCTTGACCCGATCTGCGTCGATGCATGTCCTACAAAGAGCCTAAAGTTCATGAAGTTGGATGAAACCATGGCTGATTTACCTTTCCTTCCAGACTCATCAAAGACCAATCCGTGTCTATATGTAAAACCTTCAAAGCGTGCCCTTGAGTCTATGACTCGCAAGGCATCAAGCAAGGAGGCGATGGCAAATGACTAAGAAATACGTAATTATAGGCGCAGGCATTGCTGGTTTGAGCGCTGCTAAAGCCATCAGAGAAGTAGACCTTAGCGGCAAGATCGACATCTTCACTGCAGAAAACAACCTGCCATACTCTCGTCCAATGCTTACAAAGGCACCTTTTATCAGTTTTGATCCTATGCGCTGGACAATTTATGACGAAGCTTGGTTTGAGTCTAATGATATTCAGCTGCACGTAGGAGAAAAAGTGACAAATATCGACATCGAAAGCAAAACTATTGTTGTCGAATGTCAACGTAATTCCTACGAAAACGAATCGTCTAAAAACGATTCGACATACAAGTATGATAAGATTATCTTAGCCACAGGTGCACAA
>JAFYLX010000122.1 GCA_017556895.1 Bacillota bacterium
AGCGCTTCCTTTGTTATTTTACATGCCTTACGCATTTTTTCAATTTGTTTTGCTGATTTAATAGTTATCATAATAATTTATTCCTCTATTCCCAACGCAATAACTACATTACGTGTTGTATCAGCAATTTCCTCTTCGCCTCTTGCACTAACAAGAAGTCCGAGTTCTTTGTAGTATTCTTTTATCGGCTCTGCTTCACTGTGATAAACATCAAGACGTTTATTTATTGTAGCCTCTGTATCGTCGGCTCTTTGAATAAGATTACCTCCGCATTTATCACACACACCATCAACCTGTGGCTTATTAAACATCAGGTTATACGGTGCACCGCATTTTGAACACTCGCGTCTTTGAGAAAGTCTTTCTACAATCTTTTCATCTTCAACTTCAATCGATAGCACCTTGTCGATTTTTACGCCAGCTGCACTTAAAGCTTTAGCCTGTGCAATTGTACGCGGGAAACCATCAAGGATAAATCCTTTTTGACAGTCCGGTTGTGAAAGTCTATCCTTTACAATGTTAACAATCACTTCATCGGGAACAAGTTTACCATCGTTGATATACATTTGTGCAATCTTTCCGACCTCTGACTGTTCCTTTATAGCGGTTCTTAGCATCACTCCCGTGGAAATAGTACCTATTCCCAATTTCTTCGAGAGTATTTCTCCTTGTGTACCTTTACCGGCCCCCGGAGGACCTATTAAAACCAAGTGCATAGTATCCCGCCTTTCGATTTTATTATTCTAAAAATCCTTTATAATGACGCATTACCATCTGTGATTCTATTTGCTTAACTGTTTCAAGAGCAACACCTTCAACAATCAATAGTGATGTACCGCCGATTTGAAGTGATGTTATACCGAATATAGCACCAAACACAACCGGTAGTACTGCTATAATACCAAGGAATATAGCACCTATAAGGTTTAGTCTTGAAGAAATCTTTGAAATATAATCACTTGTTGGTTTACCAGGTCTGATACCTGGAATAAATCCTCCACTCTTCTTCAGGTTATTCGATAATTCAATTGGATTAAACTGAATTGATGAATAGAAATATGTGAAGAATATTATAAGTGCAAAATATACTATTGCATATACAAGACTGGTCCACCAAGCAGATGCATAACCTGCTGACAAACAACCAAGTATATAGTAACCAACACCTGTTGTAGGCATATTACCGCCGCTTACCAATCTTACGATTGTTGCGGGGAAGGCCATAATTGATGAGGCGAAGATTATTGGCATAACACCGCCCGAAACAACCTTAATCGGAATGTTTGTGCTTTGTCCGCCATACATTTTTCTACCAACAACACGCTTTGCGTATTGAACTGATATTCTTCTTTCTGCATCAGAGAAGAATACAACAAATCCAATTGCTAATATAACAACTGCTACAATTGCAACTGTAACTATTATATTCTTTGCTGTTACGCCTGTGCCAAGGAAGCTACTGTAAATTGTTGCAATTCCTGACGGTACTCTTGATACGATACCGGCAAAGATAAGCAATGATACGCCGTTTCCAAGACCTTTTTCTGTGATTTGCTCACCTAACCATACAATAAATGCCGTACCAGCTGTAAATGTTAGAACTATTGTAAGGAAACCTAACACGCTTGTGTTTGTTATAGCTTCAAGTCCGCCTTGTGCCTTCATATTATATAGAGTAACATAAAGACCTGCACCTTGAACTAATGCTAAAACAACGGCAACATATCTTGTAATTTTGTTTAACTTCTTTCTGCCTGCAACGCCTTCTTTTGAAATTCTTTCAAGTGCTGGAATTGCAACTGTTAGAAGTTGAATGATAATTGATGAGTTGATGTATGGAGATACACCAAGTGCAAATACTGTTGCATTTGAGAATGCTCCACCTGTGAACACATCAAATAAGTTGAACAAGTCCATTCCGCCTGCACCTGTTGGGCTTAGGAATGCTTGCATTGCATCTGCACTCAAAAATGGAACAGGAATATGTGCTCCGAATCTGAATACAACTAACATCAATAATGTAAATATGATTCTATTTCTCAAACCTGGAATCTTCCACGCATTTCTAATAGTGGTTAGCATAATTACATCACCTCAGCCTTTCCGCCTGCCTTCTCAATCTTTTCCTTGGCGGATGCGCTGTATTTTGCAACTTTTACTGTAAGCTTCTTTGTAACTTCTCCTCTGCCGAGAATCTTAACTCCGTCAAGAGTTTTGCTTATTATGCCTGCTGACTTTAGAACTTCAGCTGTTACCTCTGTTCCTTCTTCAAGCTTGTTCAAATCCTCTACATTGATTGAAACATACTGTTTAGCAAATATATTCTTAAATCCGCGCTTAGGAAGTCTTCTGTATAATGGCATCTGACCGCCTTCAAAGCCCGGTCTTACACCGCCGCCACTTCTTGCGTTTTGACCTTTATGACCTTTTCCTGATGTTTTACCGGTTCCTGAACCGATACCTCTACCTACTCTTTTACGAGTAAATTTAGAGCCTTCTGCAGGTTGTAGTTCATCTAATCTCATTTGCTACACCTCCTATTCTTAAATTAAAGTTCTTCAACGCTAACAAGATGTGAAACCTTGTTAATCATTCCTCTAATCTGGGGAGTATCCTCATGCTCAACCACAGATCTGATCTTTTTTAATCCTAAAGCAGCAACATTAGCCTTTTGATTAACCTTAGCTCCTATTGTGCTCTTCACTAATGTGATTCTTAATTTTGCCATCTTGGTGCCCTCCTTAACCTATGATTTGGTCTACAGACTTACCTCTTAGCTTAGCAACCTCTTCAAGCTGCTTAAGCTCTGACAAGCCCTGGATAGTAGCACTTACTACGTTTCTCTTATTGTTTGAACGTAGACACTTTGTTCTAATATATTTTATACCAGCAAGCTCAAGAACTGCTCTGGCAGCACCGCCTGCGATAACACCTGTACCTTCAGCAGCCGGCTTTAATAATACCTTACCGGCACCGTGAATACCTATAACTTCGTGAGGAATTGTAGTTCCTACTAGTGGGACGCTTATAAGGTTTTTCTTTGCTGCATCAATACCCTTTCTTATAGCATCGGGAATTTCTGCTGCTTTACCTTGGCCGCATCCAACATGACCATTGCCGTCGCCCACTACTACAAGTGCACTAAATCTCATTGTTCTACCACCTTTAACGGTTTTAGCAACACGGTTTATAGCAACAACATTTTCTTCAAGCTCTAATACTGATGCGTCTATTTTCTGTGCCATTTATTCGTCCTCCCTTTCTTAGAATTTCAAGCCGCCTTCTCTTGCACCTTCAGCAAGAGCAGCAACTCTACCATGATATACATATCCGCCTCTGTCGAATACTACTTCTGTAATACCGGCAGCAACAGCCTTTTGGGCAACAGCCTTACCAACTGCAGTAGCAGCTTCAATATTTCCGCCGTAGCCTTCAAAGCCCTTATCCATAGATGATGCTGCAACAAGAGTTACACCCTTTTCATCATCTATAATTTGTGCGTATATGTTGTTTAAGCTTCTAAATACGTTAAGACGAGGTCTCGCAGCAGTACCGGAGATATTCTTTCTTACTCTTTTATGACGCTTAATTCTTGCAGCATTAGTATCTTTTCTTTTAAACATTTAAGAACACTCCTTTCAATTATTTCTTCTTACT
>JAFYLX010000018.1 GCA_017556895.1 Bacillota bacterium
GAAAAGCGGTGTGATAACGCCCGATTTTCTCTGAAATGTCCCTATATGTAAGAAATCCGCTCACCTTTACTCGCATAAGGGTGAGCGGATCACTATAAAGCCACTTGAAATTATTCTGTTTTTGGTATCAAATTGACCTCAGTTCAATCTCCAAATATTGAGAATATGGAAAAAACACGAGATAAATCGAGCTTTTTTAAGAAAAATGAGGCTATTTTAGACCTCAGAGAACTGAGAGAATTTCGACCTTTATTCCCACTCGATTGTAGCTACAGGCTTGTCGGAGATGTCCCAAAGAACTCTGTTGATTCCTGGTACTTCTGCGATGATTCTGTCTCTCATTCTGCAAAGTGTTTCGAATGGAATTTCTACAGACTGAGCAGTTACAGCGTCAACTGTGTTTACAGCTCTGATGATTGCTGCCCAACCCATGTATCTCTTGTCATCCTTAACGCCTGTTGACTTAAGGTCAGGGATTGCAACGAAATACTGCCATGGAGTAGGGTTCATCTTGTCTAATTCTTCTCTAACGATAGCGTCAGCTTCTCTTACAGCTTCTAGTCTGTCTCTAGTGATAGCGCCAGTACATCTTACGCCAAGACCAGGGCCTGGGAATGGCTGTCTGTAAACCATACCATCAGGTAAACCTAATTCCTTACCAACTACTCTAACTTCGTCCTTGTAAAGAAGTCTTACTGGTTCAACTAATTCGAACTGCATGTCTTCAGGAAGACCACCTACGTTGTGGTGAGCCTTAACTCCATCGGATTCAGTAATGTCTGGGTAGATTGTACCCTGAGCTAAGAATTCAATTCCTTCTAATTTACGTGCTTCTTCTTCGAATACTCTAATGAATTCTGCACCGATAATCTTTCTTTTCTTTTCAGGTTCTTCTACGCCTTCTAATAAACCTAAGAATCTGTCGATAGCATCAACATATACTAGGTTAGCATCCATTTCATCACGGAAAACCTGTACAACCTGTTCAGGTTCGCCTTTTCTTAATAAGCCGTGGTTTACGTGTACGCAAACTAACTGCTTGCCGATTGCCTTAATTAAAAGTGCTGCTACTACAGATGAGTCAACACCACCGGAAAGAGCAAGAAGAACTTTCTTATCTCCAACCTGCTTCTGAATCGCTTCAACCTGTTCAGCGATGAAAGCCTGTGCTAATTCTGGTGTAGTAATTCTTTCCATTGTTTCTGGGCGTTTATTCATGTCCATTGGTATATGCCTCCTTTATTTAATCACGTTGTTGGATGTATCCTTAAGAATTACGTCGTGTGCGCCACCTTCTACGATGGAAGTAGCGGAAACTAGAGTTAACTTAGCTTTTTCCTGTAATTCCTTGATAGTTAATGCACCACAGTTACACATTGTGGACTTAACCTTTGTTAAGGATAAGTTTACGTTGTCGTGAAGGGAACCTGCGTATGGAACGTAGGAGTCAACACCTTCTTCGAACTTCATTCTTGGGTCGCCGCCAAGGTCATAACGCTGCCAGTTTCTAGCACGGCTGGAACCTTCGCCCCAGTATTCCTTAACGTAAGTACCATTAACGTTTAGCTTATTTGTAGGAGATTCATCAAATCTCGCGAAGTATCTACCAAGCATGATAAAGTCAGCACCCATTGCAAGAGCAAGAGTCATGTGGTGGTCATATACGATACCGCCGTCGGAACAGATCGGAATGTATACACCTGTTTCTTCGAAGTATTCGTCTCTAGCCTTAGCTACTTCGATTGTAGCTGTAGCCTGTCCTCTACCAATACCCTTCTGTTCTCTAGTGATACAGATGGAACCGCCACCGATACCGATCTTAATGAAGTCAGCACCAGCGTCTGCTAAGTATCTGAAACCTTCACCATCTACTACGTTACCAGCACCGATCTTAACTGTATCGCCATACTTTTCACGAACCCAAGCAATTGTATCTGCCTGCCATTCGCTGTAACCTTCGGAGCTGTCTAAGCAAAGAATATCAACGCCTGCTTCTACTAATGCAGGGATTCTTTCTTCGTAGTCTCTTGTGTTAACACCCGCACCTACGATATATCTCTTATCAGAGTCTAGTAGGTCGTTAGGGTTGGATTTATGTGAATCATAGTCTTTACGGAAAACAAAGTGAGTTAATCTCTGATTTTCATCAATGATTGGAAGTGCGTTTAGCTTGTTGTCCCAAAGGATATCGTTAGCTTCGCTTAATGTAATTCCAGCCTTACCGTAGATTAACTTTTCGAATGGAGTCATGAACTCGCTAATCTTTGTGTTTGGATCCATACGGCTAACTCTGTAGTCTCTGGAAGTTACTAGACCAAGAATCTTGCCTTCTGCAGTACCATCATCAGTGATTGCGATTGTGCTGTGACCCTTTCTTGCCTTAAGAGCAAGTACGTCTGCTAAAGTCTGGTCAGGTCTTAAGTTGGAATCACTTGTTACGAAGCCAGCCTTATGAGCCTTAACTCTTCTAACCATTGCAGCCTGGTTTTCTACTGTCTGGGAACCGAAGATGAATGCAATACCACCTTCCTTAGCTAGTGCAATAGCCATATTATCGTCAGATACTGCCTGCATGATAGCAGATACTAACGGAATGTTCATTGTGATTGCAGGTTCTTCACCCTTCTTAAACTTTGTTACTGGTGTCTTTAAAGATACGTTGTCAACTGTACAGTTCTTGCTGGAAAATCCAGGTACAAGTAAGTATTCGTTAAACGTTCTTGATGGTTCTTCAAAATAATAAGCCATTAATGTTCTCCTCCTCTATAATATCTACTCTATAATAAATTTGAATTTTAAACCTATTCACCCATTTTATTTTAAAGTTTATTTTACCCTAAATTCCGATTTTTTTCAAGCACTCTTTATGTATACTTTATAAACTTGCGATATATGAATCAAGACTGATATCGCCGTTTATTCTTACTCTGCATAATGCTCTAAAATCATCACCAACATATGCTTTGTCATTTACCGTGCTGAATGCTACATCGATTCCTGCTTCAGCTACAGCAGCCTTACCATCATCCGTAATATCGCCATACGGGAAAGCAAAGGCATTGCTTGAACCCGTCATATCAATAGCCATCTTAAGGTCGTTTACAATCTGATCTTTTGTCATCGCACTAATTACGCCGCCGTGACCGATATTGCCGCCAGCTTTGTGCATATCGTAAGAGTGAGATTCAAAAGCCACGTATTCTGTCGCATATTCCTTAATTATTTCAGGGCCCTTCTTAGTTCCTATTACGAAGGATGTTGCTGGAACCTTGAATTCGTTTAAGATAGGAATTCCATTTTCAAGGAAGTAACTCTTTCCGTCGTCAAATGTTAGGATTACGCTCTTTGCAGGAAGTGCTATCTTGCCATCGACATAAGCTCTAAGTTCGTCAAAGCTAGGGAAATAATAGTCGTTTTCTGTTAAGTATGTAAGCTGTTCTCTAAGTTTAACGTCGGAAATATAATTAGCATTTAGCGTGTCTGGTCTATTAGTATCTGTATATACATAGTGATACATAAGAACCGGAACGCCGTCTGTGTTTGCAACAAACTTGTCCTTAGCGATGACTTCTACATTACGAGTTATCTGTTTTTCTAGGTAGCCCACCTTGAAAGTGTATGTAACTTCATATGTGCCAGGAACTGCAGTATCAACCTCACCTGTTACCTCATACTCAGCAACTGGTCCGCTTGTTACATCAGTGCCAAATGCCCCTGATTCAACATATGGATCGCCTTCTCTCACTACTGTGTTTTCATCACCATAAAGCCCTACTACAAGCATGTCCGAATCAACAACGTGTACAGTTCTAGTAAGCTGCTGGTCCTCATATGTGTATGTCAAAGTGTAATCACCTACAGTATTTGTGTCTACGCTTCCCTCAACATCTACCTCTAGGTTTGTCCCCTCATCGATGAATTCTTCTCCAACGTTTATAACAACATCTGCATCACCAACAAGTTCCAGCGTCTTAGGCCCACAGCCTGTAGAAACAAGGCAAAATGCAAGGGCTAATATTGCTATCAATACAAATAATTTAGTCTTTCTCATTTCTTTCTCCTATCTCGTCTTTCGCTATCAATCAAAGTCAATTATTCTAAAAAAACAGACATACCGTGAAAAAGTATGTCTGTTTGATTTTTAGGCATATTAATTACATCATACCGCCCATGCCGCCCATATGGCCGCCCATTGGAGGCATAGCAGGTACTGCTTCCTTAACATCTACGATGCCTGCTTCTGTTGTAAGAAGCATTGCGGATGCGGAAGCTGCGTTCTGAAGAGCAGATCTTGTAACCTTAGCTGGGTCTACGATACCTGCTTCAATCATGTTTACATATTCTTCTGTTGCTGCATTGAAGCCAACGCCTACTTCGCTCTTCTTAACTTCTGCAACTACTACGCTGCCTTCAAGGCCAGCGTTTTCAGCAATCTGACGAACTGGTTCTTCTAGAGCTCTCTTGATGATTGCTGCACCTGTCTTAACGTCTCCGGATAGAGTTTCTACGTAAGCAGCAACCGCAGGGATTGTGTTAACTAAAGCAACACCACCACCGGATACGATACCTTCTTCAACAGCCGCCTTAGTAGCATTTAAAGCGTCTTCGATTCTTAACTTTCTTTCCTTAAGTTCAGTTTCAGTAGCAGCACCTACCCGAATTACTGCAACTCCGCCTGCTAATTTAGCAAGTCTTTCCTGAAGTTTTTCCTTGTCGAATTCGGAAGTGGAATCTTCGATCTGCATCTTGATGCTGCCGATTCTAGCCATAACTTCAGCTCTGTCGCCCATGCCGCCTACGATAACTGTCTGGTCCTTATCAACCTTTACAGTTGAAGCCTGACCAAGCATATCAAGAGTCATTTCTCTTAGGTCGTAGCCTAATTCTGTAGCTACAACGCTGCCGCCTGTAAGAACTGCGATGTCTTCTAGCATAGCTTTTCTTCTTTCGCCATAGCCAGGAGCCTTAACTGCAACGATGTCAAGAACGCCTCTTAACTTATTAACCACTAGAGTCGCAAGAGCTTCGCCTTCAACGTCTTCAGCGATTACTAGAAGCTTTCTTCCCATCTGCATTACCTGTTCTAAAATAGGTACTAATTCCTGAATATTTGTAATCTTCTTATCTGTGATAAGGATTAGTGGATTTTCTAAAACTGCTTCCATCTTTTCTGCATCGGAAACCATGTACGCACTTAAGTAACCTCTGTCGAACTGCATACCTTCAACTACTTCTAAAGTTGTGCCAAGGCTCTTGGATTCTTCAACAGTGATAACGCCGTCTTTGCCTACCTTTTCCATTGCCTGAGCAATTAGTTCGCCGATGTTTTCATCTGCTGCGGAAACTGCAGCAACCTGGCTGATGGATTCTTTAGTTTCAACTGGCTTTGCAATCTTTTCGATTTCTGCAACTGCAACGTCAACTGCACCCTGGATACCCTTCTTTAATTCCATTGGGTTTGCACCTGCTGCAACGTTCTTGAAACCTTCTCTGATGATAATCTGAGCAAGTAAAGTAGCAGTAGTAGTACCGTCACCTGCAACGTCGTTTGTCTTGGAAGCTACTTCCTTAACAACCTGTGCGCCCATGTTTTCTACTGCGTCTTCTAATTCGATTTCCTTAGCGATGGAAACGCCATCGTTTGTGATTAATGGAGAACCGAAAGTCTTATTGATTAAAACATTACGGCCCTTAGGTCCTAATGTGATTTTTACTGTGTTTGCTAGCTGGTCTACGCCTGCCTGTAATTTTCTTCTAGCGTCTTCGCCATAAAAAATTTCTTTTGCCATTTTTATTTATACCCCTCTCTTATTCGATAACTGCAAGGATTTCGCCCTGATGCATGATTGTGTATTCTTCACCTCTGTACTTAACTTCAGCTCCGCCGTACTTTGAGAAGATAACTCTATCCCCTACTTTTAGTTCCATCTCAACGTCCTTTGTTCCAGGACCAACAGCTACAACTTCAGCAACCTGAGGCTGTTCCTTAGCAGCGCTAGTTAAGATTAATCCCCCTTGTGTCTTTTCCTGTGCTTCTACTTTTTTGATAACAACTCTGTCACCTAAAGGTCTAATTCCAACCATTATATATTTCCTCCCCAATTTATTTATATCATTAAGTTCTTTCGTTGGCACTCCTATCGTTTGAGTGCCAACCATATAATTATAGCTCTGTAGCCTGCTAAAATCAAGCCCTAATGTAGTAAAATAAGTACTGCTGAGCGATTCCGCCATGCTCTCCAAAGTGCTCTTTAGCATAGGCTTTCATCGCCTTTACATCTTTTTCATCTATATCGTAAAGCTGGTTCATAACTCGTCTCATCCATACGTCTATCGGGAAGGCATCCATCCTGCCAAGTCCAAAGAGAGATATACATGCGGCAACCTTTGGGCCTATTCCGGTAAAGGCCTGAAGGTCTTCGATAGGATTTGCCGATTTAACAAGTCTATCCTTAACCACCTCTGGGCCGCCTTCTTCTAGCATTTGTCTTGCAGTCTCTATTAGATACTTCGCCCTATACCCTAGCTTTGCTGCACCCAAATCTTCTACTGTTAGAGCAGCCATAACCTCAGGAGACGGGATTGCAAAGTATTCTCTGCCCTCATACTCGCCTAGTGGCTCACCAAAAGACTTACATATAGATTCTATGCAGCCCTTTATTCTCGGTATGTTATTATTCTGTGAGATTATAAAAGAAACTACGGTTTCCCAAAAGTCCTGCTTAAGGATTCTAATTCCGTATCCATAGTCAGCTGCCTTCTTTAGGACCTCGTCTGACTCCGTCAGATAATCCTTAATACTACTATAGTCTCTTTCCATGTCTAAATAAGACTTCCATAAAGTGCTGTAATCATCCTCTGAGCAGTTAGATATAGTTACCTTGACGTTTTCTGCCTCGCCTTCAGTGCCGATTCTCACCACTTTGCCTAGTGCCGGGCCTATGTAACTTCCGTCTTCTTGCTTTTCCCAGCGGAAACACTGCCCACAATCGAATATGTGGTCTAGATGAAAGTCTTTTACATTATTTAGTATATATTCCATTTTCTAGCTTATATCTCTTACTTCAAGTTCTATGCCTGTAACATTGAACGCCGTCATCTTTTCGATCTGTTTTTCTATCTCAGACTGAAAGTCCATGGCAGATTCCCAAATCGGAAAGCCTCGTCTTACTTTTATTGCAATCTTTAGTTTATATGCCTCTTCGTCTGGTGTTTGCCCTATAAAGATGACCTTGCTGATGGCCGCCGTCTGATGCGCAAGGCAATATATAATATCGTCTATAACCTTTTCTGCCACAAAAAACTCGCCCATATAGCTGAATGTCGGTCTAACAACGGTTCTCTCAAGTTCTTTTCCGCGGAAAAACTTTAGCTGGTCCATAAAGTATCCCGAGAAAGATCTCTTTAATTGCATGGATGGCGCAGGAATTACGTGTTTACCTAAAATTTCACGCTGAACGTATGCCGCCTTTCGTTCTTCTTCCGTAGTGATGTGCTCGATTCTAATTCGATTTGGGCTGTCATCAGGAAGTGCTGGCAGACCAAGCCTATCGATAATTTTATTTACCATGCCATCGCTTGTTCCTAGCACCAAAATACTTTCTGGATTTTCTCTTTCAATAGCCTTTGCTACTTGCTCCCTGTTCTCGTCCTTATGGAAAAGTGCGGTCTTAACTGCACCTATGTAAGTCTTTTCTTTCTTGGCTGAAACGCCTGCAATTACACGATTTTTGTATATAAAAAGGCCGTCGTCAATTATAGCTTCAATCCCCAGTCTCTTGCAAAGATTCATAGAATGAAAGCTCTTGCCGGTACCACTTTTGCCAACTAATGTATAAACATCCATAGCCTGCTCCTTTATGAATATAAAGCATTGTGTATCATTTTTCACTTTACTATTATAACCCATTCTGCTATAATTGTACAAAAGATATTCTTTTATATAGGAGGATTAATTATGGCTTACAAAATTACAGACGCTTGCATCGCTTGTGGCGCTTGCGCAGCAGAATGTCCAGTAGAAGCTATCAGCGAAGGCGAAAACGTATACGTAATCGACGCTGATGCTTGCATCGATTGTGGTTCATGTGCAGACGCATGTCCAGTAGATGCTCCAGTAGAAGGTTAATTACATACTTAATTACCTATAAATAGAAAACAGCGTAGTTCATACGCTGTTTTTTATTTTTGTCCTATTCAAATTCAAATTTAAAAGGAGCCCAAATTTTGAGCTCCCGTCTTTTTAAACTTTTATTCTTCTGTATCTTGCATATAATATACAAGTGCGTGTAAGCTATCGCTCATATGTACGTTCTCTACAGCCACTCCTTCAGGCGCTTCAATATCAGTCGCCGTCAGGTTCCAAATGCCTTTAATACCAGCATGTGAAACTGTATCTGCTACAATTTGAGCTTTCTCTTTAGGTACTGTGATTACTGCAATGTCGATACCTTCGTTTCTAACGAAATCATGAAGTGATCCACAAGTCATAATCTGAGCATCATTAAACTGTACATCTTGGATGTACTGCTTAACATCAAAGATTCCCACGATGTGAAATCCAGGTTCATTCTTAGAAATATAACTTGCAATAGCCTGGCCTAGACGACCATATCCCACTACTACCATCTTGTACTTCTTATCAAGCCCCAAGATAGTTCCAATCTCATCATGTAGGTTCTCTACGCTATATCCATATCCCTGCTGTCCAAATCCGCCAAAGGTATTAAGGTCCTGTCTAATTTGTGAAGCAGTGTATCCAATCAACTTACTTAAGTCCTTGGAGGATATCTTTTCAATACCTTTTCGGTGAAGTTCGCTCAGATATCTTCTATATCTTGGCAATCTTTTAATTACCGCTTTTGAAATCTGTTTGTCCTTCATCGCAAGTTACCTACTATTTAACTTCTTCTACGTACTTAACTAAGTCTCTTACAGTCTGGAACTTTTCAGCGTCTTCGTCTGGAATTTCGATTCCGTATTCGTCTTCGATAGCCATGATGATTTCTACAGCGTCTAAAGAGTCTGCGGAAAGGTCCTTCATTAGATTAGTATCCATAGTAACTTCGGATTCTTCAACCTGTAACTGGTCTATAATTATTTCTTTAATTTTATCAAAAATCATTTTCTTGCCTCCATTCTTTTGTCTTTGTTAAGACTATGACTATTATAGATAGTTTCTAATACTATTTCAAGGTATACAACGATATTTTTTGTGAAATTTTCTTCATATACCCTATTTTACCTGCTATATACTTACCAAATTTACATGCCGTCTTCAAGCATCATCCACTCTTCCATAGCCTCATCATGCTTGGATTTTGCTTCCTCAATTTGAGTTCCAAGTTCGGCTAAAAGCCCGTAATTTGAACTGTTTTCAGGCGCACACATCTTCCCCTCAAGCTCCGCAATTTCTTCTTCTAAGTCTGCCATTTGCGTCTCTAGAGCTTCCTTGCGTCGTCTAATTCTACGCTCTTCAGCCTCAATCTGCTTGTTAAGTCTTCTTTGTTCTTCTGCGCTTAATACCGGCTTTGTATCCGCATCACCTAATTCTTGTTTTTCACCAGAAAGTTCTTCCATATACTTCTTTCCTGACTGAACTTCTGCACTTTTTTCCACATAATAGTCATATTTTCCTAAATACTCAATTATGCCATTTGGAGTAAGTTCTAGGATTCTATCAGGAATCTTCTGAAGGAAATATCTGTCATGGGAGATGATTATTGCGGTTCCCGGGAA
>JAFYLX010000123.1 GCA_017556895.1 Bacillota bacterium
CTCATGACCACATGGTATTCCCAGGCATGGTATATATCTCACATCCTTCAGAATATGGTACACTTTATACGAAGGCTGAACTAGCAGAAATACGTGAAATCTGTCAGAACTATGAGATTCCGTTATTCATTGACGGTGCACGCCTTGGATATGGACTTGCCAGCAAGCAGACAGACGTTACTCTAGCAGACATTGCTGAGTACAGTGATGTTTTCTACATCGGCGGAACTAAGGTAGGTGCTCTTTGCGGAGAAGCGGTAGTTTTTACAAAGAACAACGCTCCTAAGCAGTTCGTGACTATGACTAAGCAGAGAGGTGCGATGCTTGCAAAAGGAAGACTTTTAGGTATACAATTTGACACACTGTTCACTGATGATTTATACTTAAAGATAAGTGATAATGCTATCGAGATGGCAGAAAAACTAAAAGAAATCCTACACAAAAAAGGATATAGATTTTTCCTTGAATCACCGACAAACCAGCAGTTTGTGTATTTAAATGACCAGCAGCTGGAAAGAATAAAAGGAAAAGTTTCATATAGCTTCTGGGAAGACACACCAGAGGGACTAATCGTAAGATTTGCGACAAGCTGGGCGACAACTTTAGACGACCTTGTTGCACTAGAAGAGATATTATAGGAGGGTTAGACAATGACTAAAATTGCGATTAATGGATTTGGTAGAATTGGTAGACTTGCTTTCAGACAGATTTTTGCAGATAAATCTATGGAAGTTGTAGCAATCAACGACTTAACAGATCCTGAAATGCTTGCTCACTTATTAAAGTACGACAGCGTTCAGGGCAGATATAAAGGACATACAGTAACTTGGGATACTGATTCCATCACTGTAGACGGCAAGGACATTCCTGTTTACGCTGAGCAGGATGCTAAAAATTTACCTTGGAAAGAATTAGGCGTGGACATCGTACTTGAATGTACAGGTTTCTACACTACAAAGGCCAAATCACAGGCACATATCGATGCAGGCGCTAAGAAGGTAGTTATTTCTGCACCAGCAGGAGAAGACCTAAAGACTATCGTATACGGCACAAACCACGAAACTCTAACTGCAGACGACCATATCATTTCTGCAGCTTCTTGTACAACTAACTGCCTTGCTCCAATGGCGAAGGCTCTTAACAACTATCGTGAACTTCGTACAGGTTTCATGACAACAATTCACGCCTACACTGGTGACCAGATGATTCTTGACGGTCCTCACAGAAAGGGTGACTTAAGAAGAGCGAGAGCCGGTGCTATCAACATCGTTCCTAACAGCACAGGCGCTGCAAAGGCTATTGGCCTTGTAATTCCTGAACTTGACGGCAAGCTAATCGGTTCCGCACAGAGAGTTCCGGTTCCAACAGGTTCCATCACAATTCTTGATGCTACACTAAAGGATGAGACTGATACTGTTTCTGTAGAAGGAATCAACGAAGCTATGAAGGCTGCAGCTAATGAATCCTTTGGATACACTGAAGAAGAACTAGTTTCCAGTGATATCATCGGAATGGAATACGGTTCCTTATTCGATGCAACACAGACTCTAGCTCAGAGATGTGGTACAAACATTTATGAAGTAAGAGTAGTAGCTTGGTATGACAACGAAAACAGCTATGTTTCTCAGATGGTTAGAACTATGAGATACTTAAAGCAGTTTGTATAAAGAATTGATTTTGACTTCGCGATTCATCTAGGCTTGGACTTCGCGATTCATCTAGGCTTGGACTTCGCGATTCTCCCACTTTTGGAATACGGAATGATTTGGGAGAACGAAACACACTTTTTTCTCCCACACCTTCTGTAGGAGGTACACCACGGAGAAAAAAACATTATTTTAAAGAAAAAAGCGGACTTTGTCCGCTTTTTTTGACTTTTATTCGATTTTTATTCTCCCATTTATTCGGCCACGTACGCTGAAAGGAGAAAGTTACTCGTTTTTTTCTCCGCCAGCAATGCCCTACAGGACGGGTGGGAGAAAAATTTGTGTTTGAGCATGTAAGACTTATAGTATTTCCTACATAACCATCATTACAACAAGGTTTGCACCTAAGAAGATGATGTTTGCGATTGTGAAGATGATTAGGTATTTCATCTTCTGATTTGGTCTTTCTTTTGCCACATATTTATATGAGATAAGGCTGGCCATGGATGCGATCATTGTTCCAAGTCCGCCTAGGTTGCTTCCTACGATTAGGAGTTTCCAGCTCTGTGTGAAACCCGTTAGGAGAAGTACGGCCGGCACGTTACTGATTATCTGGCTGATTCCGATTGTAGCAAGCAATTCGTTGCCTGCAACCATTTCGATGATGGCTTCGGATAACATAGGGATATGCTGCATATTTCCGACGAAGATAAAGAAGTTTACGAAAGTTAATAGCAGTGAATAATCAACATCTGCAAGGATTTCTTTATCGATGATTAATGTAAGCGCTACAACAACAACGGCTATGATACATACAGAGAATACTCTAGTTAGTGACAATAGGCAAAGTAAGAACATTGCGCCGTAGAATAAGAACTTGCCCTTGCTTTCGTTATCGTGAAGCATAGCTCTCTGCTCTTCTGTACCGCCTTCGATGGTGATTTCGAGAGGCTTGTCTTTTTTAGCGTGGATGAAGAACATAAGTAGTCCGAAGGATACCAGTGCGTAAGGTAGAGTAATAGCTAGGAACTCTAGTGCACTAAATCCTGACTGGAAGTATAGATATATATTTTGAGGATTTCCGATTGGAGTAACCATGCTGCCAAGGTTTGCTGCGATAGTCTGAAGTACTACAACTGGAAGCAGTTTATCCTTCATTCCGGCCATATGTAATGTTTCGATTGCGAATGGTACAAAAGTGATTAAGGCTACGTCATTAGTAATGATCATGCTGGAAAAGAAGCAAGCCATGATTAGTACAATCTCGATGGCACGCTGGCTTTTTACTTTTGATAATAGCATTTCGCCAAGTTTGCTGAATAATCCTAACGCTTTGAAACCTGCCATTACAATCATAAGGGCAAGAAGAAGTGCTAGGGTATCCCAGTCTATGTAGTTTAGATAACCTAAACTTGGAGCAACGATAAATGATGAAGCGATTGCTAATACAAAGGTAATAACTAATAACGTTTCTTCTTTGAGCCACTGCTGGAATTTTAATAACATATTCTCTCCTATTTCTCCTCTAAATTTACTCGTATTACAGTGTCTTGTTTTGACACACAAACGCATATATTATACCACTTTTTGTACTAAAATTCAAACAATTTGTTTCCGCTGTAAGATGGTTGAAAACTAGGAGCAAAAGTTGTAAAATACCATTTGGAAAAGACAAACTACAAAGGATACATGACAATGAAAAAGATTTTAAACGCAGAATATGGCGGAATTCATGCAACGTATTGGATGGCTTATGCAGTAATATCAAGCTTTGCTTCCGCTTACTTATTAGATAGGGATTATACAAACTCAGAAATCGGTTTGATTCTGGCAGTAGGCAGCATCGTTGCTGTTTTTCTTCAGCCTTTTATGGCTGACTTTGCCGATAGAACTAAAAAAATATCTTTAATAGGAATTACTCAGGTTGTTACGATTTTCATAATGATAATGATGATGTTTTGTTTCGTTATGGACAAGGCATCCATTGCGTTATCTGTGATTTTCGTAATGATGATAGCTTGGCATACGGCACTTCAGCCACTGTTTAACTCCTTAACATTCAAACTTGAAGAAAGTGGTCACAAGATTAATTTTGGCGTGTGTAGAGCGATGGGTTCCCTTGGATATTCACTTCTTTGTGCAGTGTTAGGTACACTTGCCGAAAACTTCGGAACGCAGATTCTACCTCTTACAGGGGAAGTTACTCTATTAATGCTTCTTATCACCCTTTGCCTAACTAAGTCTCACTTCAAAAAGGCATGCAAGATGAGAGACGAGCTTGGGCAGGAACAGAGAGTTGCCGAAGCCGCTATAGATACACTTGTGGAACAAGAAGAAATCAACCTTGTACAGTTTATTAAGAGAAACAAACTGTTTTTACTTGTAAATATCGGCGTTGCCGGCATTTTCTTCAGTAATTCAATCTTCAACAGCTTCATGCTACAGATTGTCGAAAACGTCGGCGGTACTAGTGAGGACATGGGAAGAATCCTAGCAGTAATGGCTTTCCTTGAAATTCCACCGATGTTCTTGTTCGAAAGTGTACATAAGAAGGTATCATGTAAGAGACTGCTTCAGCTAGGTGCTATTTGTTTTACGCTGAAAATTCTGTGTGCGACTATTGCAGATAGCGTATTTATGGTATACGTTGCACAGCTATTCCAGCTTACATCCTTCGGCATTTTCTTACCAGCTATGGTTTGCTTTATCGATGAAATTATGGAAAAGGGAGAAGCCGTAAAGGGACAGGCTCTTTACACAATCATTACTACTGTAGCGACAATCTTTGCCAGCCTTGCGGGTGGTGTAATCCTTGACTTTAGCGGTGCATCATCACTGCTTTGGATTTCCACAATCATTACGGGTCTAGGCGCATTGCTGTTCTGCTTAGTAATTGAAAGAGTGAAAGTAAAAAAATAGAATACATAAAACAAAATCACCTTGCGTAAGTTTACGAGAGGTGATTTTTTTATGAGCAAAAAAATAATTTATAGTTTTATTATAGTAGCTATGATTGGAATCAGCATGTGGGCCCTTATTATTGGGTATGTTGGAAGCGGGACGGGCGTGATAATGTCTAATGCAATTACGACATCAGGGGAGAATGCTGAGGGAAATTGGGGATTGTCCTTTCAGGCAGAGGGCAAAGCTCCGATAGGCAATGCAACGATAGAAGAACTCAAAAAATATAATGCCTATTATATAGACGATAAAATTGGTGGGCATGTGGATGATAAAAAGGCTATAAAAAAGGTATATTTAACTTTTGATGCAGGATATGAGAATGGGTATACGGAGAGGATTTTAGACGTACTAAAAGGCGAAAAGGTGCCTGCAACTTTTTTTCTCGTTGGAGATTATATAAAATCAAATCCTGACATTGTAAAACGGATGGTAAATGAAGGGCATATTGTTGGAAACCATACCATGACACATCCTGATATGGCCATAATAACGGATAAGGATGACTTTAAGAAAGAACTTGAGGACCTAGAGTCCATATATGAATCGACAACTGGCGAAAAGATGAAGAAACTATATAGGCCGCCACAAGGAAAATACAGCGAGGCTAACTTGCAGCTGGCAAAAGAGATGGGATATACGACTTTCTTTTGGAGTCTTGCGTACGTAGATTGGTACGTGGATGATCAGCCAACTCGAGAAGACGCTTTAAGTGTATTAAATTCGAGGATTCATGACGGAGCGATAGTTCTACTTCATAGTACATCGAAGACCAACTGTGAAATATTAGAAGAATTGATTCGGGGATGGAAACAGGAAGGATACAGTTTCGAATCCCTAGAATCTATAATTGATTAGGCGTTCTGTTCTTTGTTTTTTGCCTTTTTTATAGTATAATAGTGTAACAAATTGTATGGAAAAGGTGACAAAATTGAAGAAATATTTAGTTATATTATTAAGTATATTGATGGTGCTAACTTGCGCATGTAGTACTCTGGACGAGGGAGGAAGCATAGACTATGGCGATACTTACATAGACTTAGAGAGTATTCCGGAATATTCAGGACACAAATATGTGATTTTGAATGATAATATTCCTGAGTTTACTGAGGAAGACCTTCAGCAAGATGCCTTCGAATATTATAGTGAACTTGATAAATATGGAAGATGCGGTGTTGCTTACGCTATGCTTGGAAGAGAACTTATGCCGACTGGACCTCGTGAGAGCATCAGCGATATCAAGCCTACCGGCTGGAAAACAGCACCTTACGAAGACTTAATTACAGATGTGTATCTATATAATAGATCCCATTTAATTGCTCATTCTTTGGCGGGCGAAAATGCAAACCCTCAAAACCTAATCACGGGTACAGATTATATGAATAAGCAGGGTATGCTGCCTTTCGAAGAGGATGTACTTTGGTATATTCGTAATACTGGAAACCACGTAATGTACAGGGTTACACCTGTTTTCCACGATGATGAACTGGTAGCCAGAGGCGTGCAGATGGAAGCTTATTCTGTCGAAGACGATGGTGAGGAAATTTGTTTCAACGTCTACATCTATAACGTACAGCCGGGTGTCGAAATCGATTACGAGACAGGTGAGAACTGGCGTGATGCCGACTATTATGAAGACGATGAGGCTGTAGGAATGTATATTCTCAACACTTCCAGCATGAAGTTCCACTATGATGGTTGTGACGGGGCATACAATATGAATTCCAATAACAGAAAGGTTTACGAAGGCCCTAGAAGCGTTCTAATCAATCAGGGATACGAACCATGCGGTAACTGCAGACCATAATTAGATTGTTAGAAACTAGAAAAACGAAAGAACAGAGGGAATAATATATGTCAATAGAAGTAAAAATTGTACAGACAGCAGTAGAGAAAAAACCATTACCGCTAAAAGTCATTTTAGGGGCAGATTTTCTCTATGGTGCTTATGATGAAGAGTGGAGATTACATTCAGGCAAAATGGCGGATAATCAAATCATATGTTATATGCCTATGCAACTTGCTAGAGGTATCGCTGTTAACTGGAGCGAAGATGAAGTTGATATGATTAGCATTAGAACTTTAATACCTACAGTGACAGTAGAACTTAGAGCTCTTTATGAGATGATATATAGAATTTGTAATTATTGGCAGTGTGAATTGATTGTAGATGATAAGCCGATGGATCTTGATGAATTTATGGATGGATATCCGGCGATTCTTGCTTTTAATCAAAAGTCCTTAAACGATATGGCAAAAAGCATTTTGAACGGCGAAAATGAAGAAATTACAATCTATTCCACTAAATGGCCGCTAGTTATGGGCAAAAATGAAGCTGAAGCCTTTGTTGTAGAGCCTTCATATTTTTCTAAATGGCTTCATGACAAACAGAAAATCGATGCCCATCATACATCACCGACTTTCTATAGAGAAGACCACGGTGTAGTAGGTAGATTTGTTATTGGCGAAGATGTGCGTTGCATTTTACCAACTAAACCTTATGTTCCTTATGGCTATAATGACCCTGAAACGGGAGAACTAATTGAGTGTGATGAGTATGCAGTAGTCATCTTTGATATTAAAAAGTGTGAGCCTTGTGCAGAAATGGAGTATAAGGAGTTTATCGCGGCTTTAAGAAGAAAATTCTCATCAAAAATTAAGGGATACGACGGCAAACATCTATTGATGGAACCATTAACAATGGAGGAATTGAGAAAAATAATAGAATAAAATAACGACACAAGAAAAAAATACATACTTAGGAGGAATTATGAATAACAAAAAGAACTATGATGAGCATAATTACGATGCTAACTTTTTCTTAGACGTTATGCTTAATGAGACTGAAGAATGCATAATATTTGTAGATGTGGAAGGTAAGATTGTTGAACTTAGCCATGCCTATGCCAAGTTTTTGGGTGTTAATAGAGAAGATGTAATCGGAAAAGTTGTTACCGATGTTATTGAAAACACAAGGCTTCCAGAGGTAATCACGACTCGTGTACCTGAAATTGCGCAGACACACAAGATTAAGGGCAAGAATATGATTGCCAATAGAATCCCTATTATTAGAAACGGTAAGGTTGAAGGTGCTTTTGGCCGAGTTTTATTTAGAAATGTCGAAGAATTAGACAAGCTATATAAGCAGATTGGCGATATGACACAGGAGTTAAACTTCTATGAGAGAAGCTTCGCTAAGTCAAATAGCTCAAAATACGGTGCTGATGATATCGTCGGAAACAGCCCTGCTATGGGGGAACTAAAAAAGACTATCAAACATATTGCCCACAGTAGATCCAACGTACTTATCCTAGGAGAAAGTGGTACTGGTAAGGAATTGGTTGCTCATGCGATACATAGTGAGTATCATGGTGATAAAAAACCTTTCGTCTGTGTTAACTGTGCAGCAATACCTTCAGAACTGTTGGAATCTGAACTTTTCGGATATGAAGAGGGGTCATTTACTGGTGCTAAAAAAGGCGGTAAAATCGGTATGTTCCAGGCCGCAGACGGCGGGACGTTATTCCTAGATGAAATAGGTGAAATGCCACTTCAGATGCAGGCGAAACTTCTTAGAGTATTACAGGATAAGAAGGTTCAAAAGGTTGGTTCGAACGAATCAAAGCCTGTAAACGTAAGAATAATTGCGGCGACAAACCGTAATTTAGAAGAAATGGTTCAGGAAGGAAAATTCAGAGACGATTTGTATTTTAGACTGAATGTTATTTCCGTAAATATCCCTCCGCTTAGAGAAAGAGTAGAAGATATTCCTATTTTAGTAGGGGTACTAATTCACAAAGTGTCAGGAAATCCGTACATGGATGCCAAGGGTATTTCTCCTGAGGCAATGGAGTATATAAAAAAATATAATTGGCCGGGTAATGTTAGAGAGTTGGAAAACGTCATTGAACATGCCTCAAACTTCGTAGGAGAGGATGGAATTATCCAGGTAAGCCACCTTCCAAGGGTGATAACGGGCTTTGAAAAACACAGTGAAATCAAGACTTTGAAGCAAATTGTGGATGAAGTGGAAAGAGAAACGCTTGTTAATGCACTTCATAACAATAATGGTAGCAGAGTGAAGGCAGCAAAGGCCCTTGGCATAAGTAGAACTTCTCTTTATGAAAAGATGGAGAAGCACAACATAGCGGTTGGTTAGACTTGTAAAAGAAAACGGATGTACGGAAAAACTTACACAAAAAGGGCGCAAAAATGAAAAATGTAAGGAAAAACGTACAAATAAGTGGCGACACCTTGAAAAAGGTGTCGTTTTTTTGTGCTAATTTTCAGCTAAATTTTACAAAACATTGAAAAATGCACGTTTTATTTTTAACAAAGTGAGTTGGCACGATGTTTGCTATTAATTATGGCAAGAAGGGCAGGCCTAGCTAGCCTGCACAGAATCGAAACGTTTCAAAAGCTAAAAATAAATTGTATTGTATATAGGAGTTACCATTATGAGAGAGATTAAAAAGATCGCTATCGCAGGTGCAGGTACAATGGGCGCCTCCATGGCAGAAACATTTGCTAAGTTTGGCTATGATGTAATTTGCTACGATATCTTCGAAGCAGCATTACAGAAAGCTGAAAATTTAATTTCAATCAACCAGGAAACTGAACAGGAACATGGTATTGTTACTGCAGAAGAATCCAAAGCATTAATGGATAGAATTACATATACTACAGACATCCAGATGCTAAAGGATGTTGACTACGTAGTAGAAGCAGTTCTTGAAAAAATTGAAATCAAGCATAAGTTCTGGGAAGAAGCTTCCAGAATCGTAGACGAAGATGTAGTTCTAGCAAGTAATACTTCTGGTCTTTCCATCACAAAGATTGCGGAAGTTGTACACAAGCCTGAAAGATTTGGTGGAATGCACTGGATTAACCCTCCACACATCATTCCTCTAATCGAAGTAATCAAGGGCGAAAAGACTAGTGAAGAAGCAGCAAAGGTTATTTACGACCTATGCGAAGCAGTAGAAAAGAAACCTGTTCTAATCAAGGATGCTCCAGGATTCGCACTTAACAGAATCCAGCTTGCAATCTTAAGAGAATGTTTATACATTGTGGATCAGGGTATTGCATCTCCGGAAGATGTTGACAAGGTTATGAAGTACGCTTTAGGTGTAAGATATGCTTGTCTAGGTCCTTTAGAAGTATGTGACCACGGTGGTCTTGATATCTTCAACAACATCGCATCATACTTATTCGAAGATTTATGCGACGCTAAAGAACCATTTGGTCTTCTAAAAGAAGCAGTTGAAAATGGAAATTACGGTGTAAAGAGTGGAAAGGGCTTCTACGATTACAGTGGAGATAAGTATAAAGAAGCAATCGTGTACAGAGACAAAATGTACACTAAAGTTTCCGAATGTTTATTCGTAGAAGAATAAATTAAAAAGAAAAATTACAGGAGGATACAATTATGGCAACTAAAGTTGGTATCGTAACAGGCGCAGCAAGCGGTATCGGTCTTGCAATCGCAGAAGGTTTAGTGGCAGCAGGCCACACAGTAGTAATGGCAGACATTAATGAAGCAGGTC
>JAFYLX010000124.1 GCA_017556895.1 Bacillota bacterium
ATACATATAGCCTTGGAATCACGGCAGACTGGGTCAATATAGCTACCTTCTTCGTTGTGGCCGCATTAGTTTTTGTAGTCGAGACAATTCATTTTGGTAGCGGAGGAGTTGGCTGCGGCAATATTTGTGGCATGCCATACAGCGAGTTCCCTTGTCTGTCTCAAGGCGTTGCCTTAGTGATTTTGGTTATCTTGGCTTCGTTTTTTGTAGTATTCACCTTTATGCCACCTAATCTGCCAATTTTTGAGGATCCTGTTACAGGAACTTACGGATTTTTCGTTAGAATATGATATACTAAATGTAATAGTTACAGAAAAGTAGGTATAAACATGAATAGAATTAAGACATTTAGTGGAATAATGATCAATCCGCTGGATCCGGATCCAGATTCAATAATGCTTGAAGATATTGCGCATGCCCTATCAATGCTTTGCCGTGCTAATGGACACTTTAAGACCTTTTACTCAGTGTGTCAGCACAGCATCAACTGCATGAAGGAGGCCAAGGCTCGTGGCTACTCTAAAAGAGTTCAGCTGGCAGCTATGCTTCACGATGCCAGCGAGGCCTATCTTTCTGACATCACTCGCCCGGTTAAGCGCAATCTGCCGAATTATAGAGATGCCGAGAAGGTTCTTCAGAATGAGATATACAAAAAATATATGGGCAGTCCACTAACTGAAGAGGAAGCTGCCCTAGTATTAGATATCGATAATGCAATTTTGTATCATGAGATGTTATCTTTTATGGATGCTAGAATCTATGACGAAGAACCGCAGTTGTCGGCAGTTCCTATCTTTGAATTCGCGGGATTTGAAGAATGCGAGCAGGAGTTTTTGTCCTTGTTCATAAGCCTATCTAATTGCTAGCGAATTATTAAGCATGCTAGTGCCATACATAAATAGCACATCTGCGCCTTGGAAGTCGACATAATCGCCAACCAGGTCGCTTGATATATATCTTAGGTCTACTAGAACAATCTCGCTATAGCTTTCGATCAATAAAGGTGCAAGGCTGGATCCAAAAGAGTCTCTGAATATGATGAGTCTGTCACCATCCTCATCGCCTGCCATATTATTTTTTATAGTCACAATTGACTGATTGCCGGAAAGGAACATTTCATAAGGGTCCTTTCCTGCCAGTTTATCCATGTCGTAAACAGTTTTCGTGCCTTCTACTCCCTCTAAACTAACTTCTGCCTTCTCTATTGCGTCATTAGTTAAATACTTGATGGTATCAGGCTGCCACTTCAATGCGGATTGACCAAGGTAAACTCCTTCGAAAGCGGATGTTGCAGTCTCCGTTCTGAAATCGCCTAATGACGATTTTCCTGTTGCTGCCTGGTCTTCCCCATTCATCATTGCCATCTGCTGAAGTAGACGTTCTGCCACATCTGTTATTTTCTCTTGTCTCCAGTGAGAGTCGGTATAATAATAGTCGCTCGCTTCTAGCAAGTCTGCAATCTCTATATACTCTGCAAAATCCATCTTACCGACCATATACTCGGTAAGTTTGTCATAGTCCAGTGCAAGATGGCCTGACGGTTCTGCAAGATATCGGTTCTTGTCCGGAATCATTGCAAAATACACCTTTCCGATTGAGTTCTCGCTGCCATAGCTTTCCGAGTCCAAATACAACTCATTTACTTTACTAAACACGCCGGCAGCATGGTCGAGCATCGCAGTATTCATAGGATACTCAAGTTTTGAGATGTGGCCATCTGCAGTATATATTCCGTTGTTATCCTTTTGAAGAAAAGCCTTGCTAGCATATGCTTTGAGACTTCTCCACATATCTCTAGCCGGGAATCTCTCTACTGCATATTCGTCGAAGCCTTCTGCAAAGTCCCCTTCCAAAATAGATTCTGCACTAATTTCCGGAAAACTAGCTAAAACTCTACGCTCACTATCTGAATAGTCAGGAGTATCTGCTATCACCGTCCATACGAACATACCAAAGAAGAACAGCGACATGGTGATTACCATAATTAAATTACTCTTTTTCATCACTATTCTCCTTAAAATCTAAAATATAGGAATGGGTTGAAAGAACCGTCTATCAAATATGCCGTGATCAAAATCATCAGCACAAGCAACACTACAGGTTCTAAAACCTTCAATTTTTCATCTCTAATAACAACATTCTTAACTGCTGGCGTAGCCCCTATGACTGCCATTACCAAAACAAGGGCATAATTTTGAAGGTAATATATAGTCTCTGTATTTAATAATGGTAGACCACCTAGGCCAAACATTCCACTAAGGTCTGCCACAATTTGAGTTAAGTTTTCACCATTGAATATAACGAAACTGATGGTAGTTGCAAATATAACGTAGGCATGGCTAGTCACATTTCGAACTAGATTTCTGCCCCCTACTTCTACATCATTTGAGCCTAGCAATCCAAGCAAGAACTTCTTTTCTGCAAGTAATAGAACCGCAAAATAGATTCCCCACAAGATGAAATTCCATTCAGCTCCGTGCCAAAAGCCCGTCAGCATCCAAACCACTAGAATATTGAAGTAAGTTCTAGCCGGTGTGCCCTTGGATCCCCCTAGTGGGATATACACGTAATCGCGGAACCAGTTGCCTAAAGATATATGCCATCTTCTCCAAAACTCCGTGATACTTTTTGAAATAAACGGATAATTGAAGTTTTCCATAAAGTCAAAGCCAAGG
>JAFYLX010000125.1 GCA_017556895.1 Bacillota bacterium
AGAGGGGAAGTGCAGTATGATACCTTTGAAAACATGAACACTATCATGATCAAGGATATAGAAAAGCGTGAGAAGGCTTCAGGAAGACAGGACACATGGCCGGATGGAAAGCGTGTAGAACTGCATGCTCATACTAAAATGAGTTCCATGGATGGCCTAAATGAACCTGCCGATATCGTTAATCAGGCAGCGGCATGGGGACAGCCTGCGGTTGCAATCACTGACCACGGTGTTGTACAGTCTTTCCCTGATGCAGCAAAAGCGGCTAAAAAGCTAAAGGACAAGGGTAAGGAAATAAAGGTTATCTACGGTATTGAAGGGTATGTTTTCGATGATGAAGGCCTAATTGACGAGGATGGCAACATCGATTACAAGGCTAGACCTACTAATCATATTATTCTTCTTGCCGCTACTCAGGAAGGTCTAAAGAATATTTATAAGCTGGTATCATATTCTCACTTAAACTATTTCTATAAGAGACCTAGACTTCCAAAGTCTGTTATAGCGGCTCATAGAGAAGGTATTATCATTGGGTCGGCATGCGAAGCCGGTGAGGTGTATCAGGCCTTCTATAAGCAGAAGTCTCATGAAGAGATTCTAAAGATTGCTGAATTCTATGACTACCTAGAAATTCAGCCACTTATTAACAATAAGTTCTTAACAGAAGACAGAACTGAGGGTGGAAGATACCCAGATAGAAGACAGCTGACTTTTGAAGAATTAAAGGACATCAATAGACAAATCGTTGAACTTGGGGAAGAGATGGGCAAGCCTGTTGTTGCTACGACGGATGCGCATTACGACAGCCCAACTTCAGCTATCTATAGAAACATCATCATGGCAGGACAAGGTTTCAAGGACGCCGAAAATGGGCAGGGTCTTTACCTTAGAACTACAAATGAGATGATGGAAGAATTTGCATACCTTGGGGAAGAAAGAGCCCGCAAGGTAGTAATAGAAAATACGAATATTATCGCAGACCAGATTGGAGAGCTTCTTCCTGTTCCAAAGGGTAAGTTCCCTCCTAAAATTCCTGGTGCAGAAGATACCCTTAGAGAAACTTGCATGAGCAAGGCTCATAGCATCTATGGGGATCCGCTTCCTGAAGAAATTGCGACTAGATTAGACAAGGAACTAAACTCTATCATTGATAACGGTTATGCCGTGATGTATGTATCTGCTCAGATGCTTGTAAAGAAGTCGCTTGAGGATGGGTACCTAGTAGGTTCCAGAGGCTCCGTTGGTTCATCTTTCGCGGCCACTATGGCAGGTATTACCGAGGTAAATCCTCTTGACCCACATTATGTTTGCCCAGAGTGTAAATATTTAGAATGGGGCGATATGGAACTTTACGACTGCGGTATCGATATGCCGCCTAAAAAATGCCCTAAGTGCGGGACAGAGATGAATCGTGACGGCTATACGATTCCGTTTGCGACATTCCTTGGTTTCGATGGCGATAAAGAGCCCGATATCGACCTTAACTTCGCCGGCGAATACCAGCCGATTGCGCACAAGTACGTAGGTGTTATATTCGGCGAAAAGAACGTATTCAAGGCGGGTACTGTAGGCACTATCGCTGACAAGACTGCTTTCGGTTACGTAAGCAAGTTCTATGAGGAACAAGGTATTCCTATAAACAAGTTTGAAAAGGATAGACTTACACAGCACTGTACAGGCGTTAAGAGAACTACCGGTCAGCACCCAGGCGGTATCATTATCGTTCCTGACGACCATGAAATTTATGAATTCTGTCCGGTTCAGCATCCTGCTAATGACGTTAAGTCGGATATTATTACGACTCATTTCGACTATCACAAGATTGATGAAAACTTACTTAAGCTGGATATTTTAGGGCATAACGTTCCATCTATGATCCGTCAGCTTCAGGATATGACTGGTGTGGATCCGCTAAATGTACCTTTAACGGACAGAAAGGTAATAAGTATTTTCAATGGAATCGAAGCCTTAGATATCAATATTCCGGATTACAAATATACTCATGGATCTTATGCTATTCCTGAATTCGGTACATCATTCGTAAGACAGATGCTAGACGATACTAAGCCTGATAAGTTTGCGGACTTAGTGCGAATTTCCGGATTCTCACACGGGACAGACGTATGGCTTAATAATGCACAGGACTATATCCGTCAGGGCGTTGCGACAATGAGAGAAGTAATCTCAACTCGAGATGACATCATGAACTACTTGATGCTAAAAGGCATTGAGAATAAAACGTCTTTCCAAATCATGGAGGACGTTAGAAAGAATAGACCTCTAAAAGAGGCTCAGCTAGAAGTCATGAAGTCTCACGGAGTTCCTGACTGGTACATCGATTCTTGTATAAAGATTCAGTACATGTTCCCTAGAGCCCACGCCGTAGCATATGTAATGATGTCATTCCGTATGGCTTGGTATAAGGTGTATTATCCTAGAGAATTCTATGCTACATATTTTACCAGTGTAGTGCAGGATTTTGATGCGGATACTATTCTTAAAGGCCCGGATGCTATTTTAGAGAAGATTGACTTGATAAAAGCTAAAGGTCAAGCTGCTACCGCAAAGGAAGGATCGGAAATCATCGTACTTGAAGTAGCTTACGAAATGTATGCCAGAGGCTTTGAGTTTATGGATATGAAACTAGGCCTTTCTCATGCAACAAAGTTTGATGTGGTTGATGGAAAGGTGTTGTTGCCATTCATGGCGCTTTCCGGTATGGGTGAAACGGCGGCCAAATCTTTTGTTGAAGAGTATAACATTAAGCCTTATGACACAATAGAAGAGATAACTAAGCGTGCGAAAGTAAACAAAGCTTCAATTGAGGCTCTAAAGGCTAGAGGAGTTCTAAAAGGGCTGCCTGAAACAGACCAGTTAAGCTTCTTCTAAAACCTATAAAAGAATAAGCAAAAATCAAGAAAAGCCTTGCATTGCAAGGCTTTCTGTGATATTATACTACGGAAGACAATTCAAAGACGTCATTTA
>JAFYLX010000126.1 GCA_017556895.1 Bacillota bacterium
AATAGAAAATGTTGCACAGAAAAGAGATGAGGTTGTTAGCATCGGTGTGAGAGTTAACCCTAACTTTACTCTAGATGATGATACGTGCCAGTTTAACAAGTTCGGCATAGATGAAGAACAGCTAGATGAGTATCTAAATGGTACTCAGTGTAAGCATGTAAGAATCACAGGCCTTCACGTGCACCTAAAAAGCCAGGAACTTAGAACAGAGAAGATGGCAAGATACTACAAGAAGGTCTTTGAGATTGCTTCAAAATATGTAGAGCTACTAGACGGACTAGAATATGTGAATTTAGGATCAGGTCTTGGTGTTGAATACGCAATCGAAGATGAGCCAATCGACGTAGAATATTTGGGTGCTGTCGCAAAAGAGGAGATGGGGAATTTCAAGGCGGAAAACCCAGACACTCAAATAATGATAGAGACGGGTAGATACATAACTTGTAAGAGTGGAGTATACGTTACAAAAGTAATAGAAAGAAAGGTGTCTTGCGGCAAGACGTTCTTAATTGTCAGAAGCACGCTTAATGGTTTTGCAAGACCGTCATACGAGCAGATGTTTACACAGTGTGGCAGATATGACTCTCCTGCTGCAGAACCGTTATTTACAAGAAATAAGGCTTTCCAGTTTGAGGTAATAGAAGGCGTGGTATCACAGAACGTAGAGATGGAATCAAGACCACTAGAAACGGTGACAATCTTCGGTAATCTATGCACATCCAACGATATAATTGCCACTGGTATAGAGCTGCAGAGACTAGAAGAAGGTGACCTAATCGTAATAAACAATGCTGGCAGTTATGCCGCAGTTATTACGCCAATGCAGTTCTCCTCTCAGGAACCGCCGGCAGAAATATTTCTGGCGCAGGATGGAGATATCAAATAATGGAGGTTAAAAATGTTAAAGAGCATAATCGAACATAATAAATCATTTGCAGAAAAGGGCAAAGGAGCACATTACCAAACGAGCAAATACCCCGATAGACATCTAGCTATAGTCACATGCATGGATACGAGATTGATAGAAATGCTACCAGCGGCACTTGGCATTAAAAACGGAGACGCCAAGATCATCAAGGATGCCGGAGGCATGATCGTCCATCCATTTGGGTCCGTCGTAAGAAGTTTGTTGATTGCAATTTATGAGCTGGGTGTTACGGATATTATGGTAGTCGGCCACACGGATTGCGGCGTTCAACATATGGACGTAGAGGAAATAACAAACAAAATGAAAGAAGAAGGCATCGATGAAGAAGTATTCCACAATATGAGATACTACGGAATCGATTTTGACCAGTGGATGGGCGGATTTGACTGTGTTGAAACTGCAGTAAAAGAAAGCGTAGACCTTCTAGAACATCATCCACTAATTCCTGACAAAGTCTCAATCTATGGATTTATCATCGATACAGAGACTGGATTACTAAGACAAGTCGCAGGAGAAACAATAGAATAGGTGATGGAACCATAGCATAGACGGAGAACCGCCGGCAGAAATATTTTTGACCAAAAAATAAAATTTCGCAGAGTTATTCACTCCACGAAATTATAATTAGATTATTCTTTTAATGCATTATATAACACAAAGGACGACAAATAGACGACTAAAATTGGAGAATCGTTAAATGAAATGATTTCTAAACAGTCAAATCAGCCGTCAAAAAATAGTGGCTTTTTTGGACATATAAGCCATCTAATAACCCCAAAAACCTTATAATTATAATAATAATATGAGACCCTTCTGTTAGATATGAAGAAAATATCTAGCAAAAGGGTCTCTTTTAGTTTTTTGTTCAGTTTTCATAGAGTGAATAACTCTGTGAAAACCATCTAAAAGGTTAACGAATATAGTGCTGGTATGATTACTAATTGTAGCTGTACATACAAAAATGACGGCTCTGGTTCGTTGGTATGAGTGCTAGAACTATTGAATTAGGTTAATTTTTTTAAAAAAATTAAAAATAACAAAAAAATTAAAAAGAAGGAGAAAGAAAGATGAAAAAGAAGATTTTATCCTTAACTCTAGTAGTTTGTCTACTAGCAATCGCTGTAGTTGGCGGTACATTAGCTTACTTCACAGATACTGACAATGTAGCAACAAATACATTCACAGTAGGTAACGTTGAAATTAAGTTAGACGAAGCAAAAGTTGATCTTTATGGTGAAGAAGAAAAAGGTGCAAACCGTGTTACAGAAAACACATACAAACTAATTCCAGGTCACGAATATACTAAGGACCCTATGGTAACTGTTAAAGCTGGCTCTGAAGAATCATATGTTCGTATGTTCGTAACTATTAAAGATGCGACTGATGTAAAAGCAGTTCTTGGCAATGACTTCTTACCTCAGTACTTCGTTAAGGGTTGGGATGCTACAAAATGGGTTTCTACAAATAAAGTTGTAGAAAAGGACGATACACTTACATACGAATTCCGTTATCACGATACTGTAAACACAGTTGACGCTACAGAAGACTTAGCGCTTGAAGCATTATTCACAAGCTTCGAACTACCTGATACTCTTACAAATGAACAGATTGCAAAGTTACAGGGTCTTGAAATCGTGGTAGTAGCTCAGGCTATCCAGGCTGATGGATTCGCTAGTGAAGATGCTGCGTTTGCAGAGCTTCCAGCTGTTCCAGCGGTTTAATTAAAAAATTTAAATTCAACTACATATAGCTTGCGCCATCTGGCGCAAGCCATATTAGGCTACCTAGGTCGTTTTAGGTAGTCTAATATGGCTTTATGGCTTAATAGAAATTATACATGAGTATTTAAAATATTCAGGAAGGAGTGGGGATATGACAAGAAGAAAATTACTTTCACTATGTTTAATCCTAATTCTAATCTCAATAATGGGATTTGGAACACTAGCATTCTTCACAGACGAGGAAAGAGCCGACAATATAATCACAACAGGAAACATCGACATTCAGCTTAATGAATGGACTGGTGAAGTTGACGGAGAAGGTAACAAGATTCGCTTTGAAGATGTGACAGGCGTAATGCCGGGAATGACAGTTCCTAAGATTGTTGAAGTAGAAAATATCGGAGATAACGAAGCCTATGTTCGTGTTTCTGCAGAAAAATCAATCATTTTGGCTCAAGGTGGAGAAGCTGATCTTGATCTAATTGGAATTGATTTTGATTTACAAAACTGGACATATCAAGATGGATTCTATTACTACAATGAAGCTTTACAGCCTGGAGAAGTAACAAAACCATTATTTACAGGTGTTACTTTCGATGCAGCAATGGGCAATTTATACCAGGGCTGTGAAGTTAAGGTTGAAGTTAGTGCAGACGCAACACAGGTTGCAAATAACGGGGCTACAGTTTTTGAAGCAGCTGGGTGGCCAGTTGTAGAGTAAAGGAGGTAAAACATGAAAAAGAGAATATTGGCTTTAATACTATGTTTTACCATGGTATTTACGATGACTAGCTATGTTGGTTTTGGCGATTATACATACGCAGCTGCAAATAATGTGCATAACGTTACAAAGAATACATGGCATTCAACTCTAAGCGAGGCTACAGAAAAAGCAGCTAATGGGAATGTCATTGAAGTGCATAATAGTTTCACAGAGACTGAATCTGTAAAAATACAAAAGCAGAATCTTACAATACGAGCTGCTGCGGGTAAGTCTCCAACTATAAAGTGGAGTGGTACACTTGAAAGCATAAGTGTTTCTGGAGCGTCTACGTATCACTGTGTAGTTATCTATACTGATGTTACAACTTCAACTACATTTGGTGGTAGCACAGGCACACTTATATTTGATGCTTCTGGATCTGCTGGAATTGCTCAAAAGGGAAAACGAGCACGTGTGATGATGCATTGCGGTACAGGAACACTTAATCTTAAAGATGGTATAGTCCTTAAAGGAGGTAATACTGGTGGAGGAGACTATCACACTGCTAAAAGTGAAGATAGAAAACCTGTTGGTTCAGGCGAAATATCGGGTGAACTTGGATTTGGGTCCGGCTTATTTATGAGAAATGGAACGTTAAATATGAGTGGTGGTATAATTGAAGATAATTATAGTCTTATGGCTGCTACTACAGACCATAACTACGTAGGTGGTGGTGGTGGTGTATATCTTTACAACAATACCATTATGAATATGTCTGGGGGAATTATTAGAAATAATGCAGCTGGTTCCGGCGGTGGTGGCGGAGTTTTAGTTGGACATGGTTCAAAGTTAACAGTAACT
>JAFYLX010000127.1 GCA_017556895.1 Bacillota bacterium
CGATTACGATACCTCTACCTGTGTACGCGTTATCTTTTACGATTTCTCCCATAGTCTGTGAAGTATAAATGCTCATTTATTATCTACCTCCTACTATTTCTTTGCTGATAGCTTCAGTTGCTTCAGGAAGAATCTTCCACTCAACCTGTTCCATTACACGTCTCTGAAGAGTTTCAGGAGTATCGTCTTCTAAAATCTCTACAGCCTTCTGCATAATAATCTGTCCGCCATCAGGAATTTCGTTTACAAAGTGAACTGTTGCACCTGTCACTTTCACTCCATATTCTAATGCTGCTTCATGAACATGAAGTCCATAGAAGCCTTTGCCGCAGAAAGATGGAATAAGTGAAGGGTGAACATTAATAATTCTGTTTGGATATTTATCTGTAAAATCACCACTTAGGATGCTCATGAATCCAGCAAGAACAATTAAATCAATCTTATTTTCTTCTAGAATCTGGCAAAGTTTAGCTTCGAAAGCTTCCTGACTACCACATTCCTTTTTAAGAACTACTTCTGATGCAATGCCGTTTTCACTTGCTCTTGTTAAAGCGTAAGCATCTTTGTTATTTGAAATAACAAGGGCAATTTCACCGCTTTGAATGATGCCGGATTTCTGGGCATCAATCAAAGCCTGTAAATTTGTTCCGCCGCCGGAAACAAATACTGCTATTCTAGCTTTCATTATAGAGTCACCTTTTCTTCGCCTTCTACGATTTCGCCAATCACATAAGCGTCAATGCCGTTTTCCTTTAATAGTTCAAGAGAAGTTTCAACTTCATTAGCAGGAACTACTACAGTCATGCCAACACCCATATTGTATGTATTGAACATATCTCTTTCAGGAACATTTCCCCACTTCATAATTAGGTCAAAGATAGGTAAAACCTTGATTGCTTCTCTATCAATCTTTGCACATAGTCCATCAGGAATGGAACGAGGAATGTTTTCGTAGAAGCCACCACCAGTAATGTGTGAAATACCCTTTACATCAACTTTTTCAATTAATGCAAGTACAGGCTTTACGTAAATCTTTGTAGGTTCTAAAAGTGCTTCAGCAATGCTTCTGCCACCTAATTCCTCACGAGAAACATAAATTTCTGGGTTATTGTTGTCGATATCAAATACCTTACGGCATAAGCTGAAGCCGTTGGAATGGATACCTGTGGAAGGTAAACCGATTACCACATCTCCTACAGCCATTCTGTTCTTATCGATCATCTTTGGCTTATCTACAACACCAACTGTAAAACCAGCTAAGTCGTAGTCATCTTCTGGCATAAGTCCTGGGTGTTCTGCAGTTTCACCACCGATTAACGCTGCACCAGACTGTACACAACCTTCTGCAACACCGGATACGATTTCTGCAATTTTTTCAGGCTTATTCTTACCACATGCAATATAGTCTAAGAAGAATAATGGCTTTGCACCAACACAAATGATGTCATTTACGCACATTGCTACAGCATCAATACCGATAGTGTCGTGTTTATCCATTAAAATTGCTAGCTTAACTTTTGTACCGCATCCATCTGTACCGGAAACGGAAATTGGTTCTTCCATACCAGCAATGCTAGCTAAGCTAAAGCATCCGCCAAAACCGCCAACATCATCCACACAACCTTCGTTACGTGTTCTAGCAACGTGTTTCTTCATCAATTCTACGGACTTGTATCCTGCTGTAATATCTACTCCTGCAGCTGCGTAGCTGGCAGAGAAAGAATTCTTATGATCCATAATGATTCTCCTTTATTTTTTTCTTTTTTTCACGTTATATTAAAAATCTATCTATGAACGTATTATTACTCTTTTCCATTCCAGCAATAAGTGCATAGTTTACAAGGTTCAAGCCCGATTGCTTCGATTACACCTTCAAGAGTCTGGAATTCAAGTGAATCGAAGTTGAACATATCACAAATGGCTTTTCTTAAGGCCTTACCACGTTCTGTATTAGAATCGCTGTATTCTTCAATATACTTGTGGCCTTCATCTCCTTCTAATTCCTGGATAACCTTTCTAGCAAGAAGTTCCATTTCACTTCTTGAGCTTGAGAAGTTAAGGAATTTACATCCGTACATAATTGGCGGACAAGCAGAACGCATATGTACTGACTTGGCACCGTTTTCGTACAAGAAGTCAACTGTTTCGCCAAGCTGTGTTCCTCTAACGATGGAGTCATCTACGAATAATAGGTTCTTATCCTTAATCAATTCGTGTACAGGAATCTGCTTCATCTTAGCAACTTTGTTTCTTTCTTTCTGGTTAGCTGGAGTAAAGCTTCTTGGCCAAGTAGGTGTATATTTGATAAACGGTCTAGCAAAACCAATATTGCTCTTAGAAGCATAACCTAGAGCGTGTGGCGTACCTGAGTCAGGAATACCGCAAACATAATCAAGTTCAGGCATTGTTCCTGCTTCCATTTCGTTCTTAGCCATGATTCTGCCGTTTCTATATCTCATAACTTCTACATTCTGTCCTTCGTAACGAGAAGTTGGGTATCCATAATAAGACCAAAGGAATGCGCAGATTTTCATCTCATCTCCCGGAGGAGCAAGCTGTGTAATCTTATCTGCTGTTATTTCTACGATTTCGCCAGGTCCAAGTTCATATTCGTCTACATAATCAAGCTTGCTGTAAGCAAAAGATTCGAAAGAAACGCAGTGTCCTTCTTCACCCTTACCAATAAGGATTGGAACTCTACCAACCTTATCTCTTGCAGCGATTAGTGCACCGTCTTCTTTTAAGATTAGGATTGAACAAGTACCGTCAATTAACTTCTGTGCTCTTTTGATACCTTCTACGAAATCGTGCTTCTGGCTGATAAGCGCAGCTACAAGTTCTGTAGTATTAACTTTACCAGCTGTCATAGCATCAAAATGACCTCCGCTTACGCTGAGGTATTCATCAATTAGTTCATCTGTATTGTTTATTTTAGCAACGATACAGATTGCATATGTACCTAAATGAGATCTAATTAGTAATGGCTGCGGGTCTGTATCACTGATACATCCGATTGCAGATTTACCCTTCATCTCATTTAGGATGTTTTCAAATTTTGTTCTAAAAGGAGAGTTTTCAATATTATGAATTTCTCTCTGCATACCGATTGTTTCGTCGTATGCGGCCATGCCGGCACGGCGTGTTCCAAGGTGTGAGTGATAGTCAGTACCAAAGAACACGTCTACCATGCAATCGCTTTTAGATGCAACTCCGAAGAATCCACCCATTATATCCTCCTAAATCTTATGCGAAGAAAAGTTCAGATAATGTCATTGGATCGATATATTCGCCATCCTTGTAAACTCTCATATTACCGGAAGCGATTTCGTCGATTAACATAACTTTGCCTTCTGCATCATAACCGAATTCGAATTTGATGTCATAAAGAACTAGTCCCTTTTCCTTTAAATCGTCTGCAACGATTTTAGTAATCTGCTGAGTCATAACCTTGATGTCTTCGTACTGTTCGTCAGTCATAACACCTAATGCAACTAAAGCGTCCTTAGTTACTAATGGGTCACCCTTAGCGTCGTTCTTGAAAGTAGTTTCTACGTATGCTGGAAGATCTGCGCCTTCTTCGATGTATTCACCGTAACGACGGAAGAAGCTTCCTACTGCCTTATGACGGCAGATAACTTCAAGACCCTGACCGAATACCTTACCTGGAAGAACTTCCATAGTAGTGTTTTCTAAATCAGCATTTACGTAGTGAGTCTTAATGCCTGCTGCATTAACTTTTTCAAAGAAGTAAATGGACATACGAAGGTTTACGTCACCAACGCCGTCGATTGTTAAACCAACTGCATTTTCACCTGGGTCAAATACGCCATCTTTACCTGTGCAGTCATCTTTGAACTTTAGTAGGTAGTTACCATTTTCTAATTCAAATACATCTTTTGTCTTTCCTGTGTAAACGTGTTTCATTTTCATTTTCTCCTTTGTATGTTTAGATAAATTTTAGCCAAAAGTAATAATTAATAATTTGCTGAAATAGCAGCGTCTTTTTCTAGAACCTTCTTTGCGTCAGCTTCGCGCTTCGCCTGAAGTCTATTTGCTACTTCTTCATCATCTATAGAAAGCATCTGGCAAGCAAGTAATGCTGCATTCTGCGCTCCATCAATAGCTACTGTTGCAACCGGAATTCCTGATGGCATCTGTACTGTAGAAAGAAGTGCATCAAGTCCGTCTAAAGTTGAAGATTTTACAGGCACACCGATTACAGGTAATGTTGTATTAGCTGCCAGTGCTCCTGCAAGGTGAGCTGCCTTACCTGCAAAAGCGATGATCGCACCAAAACCATTTTTACGAGCATTTACGGAAAAATCTGCTGCCTGAATTGGTGTTCTATGCGCTGAATATACATGCACTTCGTAAGGTACGCCTAATTCTTTTAGTGTGTCGATGGCCTTCTCTGCGATAGGTAAATCGCTGTCAGAACCCATTACAATTCCGATTTTTTTCATTCTTTTTCCTCCATAATTCGAGTATGTGCTTTTTATAAATAAAAAAGGGTGCATTCGTCCCTAAAAGGAACAAATACACCCAGACGGTCGGCATTCTACGCCTTTTGCTCCCTTGCGGTTATCCGCTCTTCCGTCAGTCACAAAAAGCCTTTATTCACTTGTTTTATTATACCAATATAGCAAAATAATTGTCAACATTTTTAGCCATTTGACACCCCTTTTTTTTGATGATATAATCACTCTCGGTCTGCATTTATAACAGCAGAATTCGGAGGTAAAAAAATGACAGATATTATCATATTTGCCTTTGAAATTGTAGGCGTAATTGCCTTCGCAATTTCAGGGGCATTAGTAGGAATAAAAAAGAAAATGGACATCCTTGGAATATCCATTTTAGGACTTTTAGTTGCGTGCGGTGGCGGTGTCATTAGAGACCTAGTTTTAGGAATTGCTCCACCGATGACTTTCAGAAATC
>JAFYLX010000128.1 GCA_017556895.1 Bacillota bacterium
CCCGCTTCAGAAGATTCATATGCAAACTTGATACACTTGAAAACTTCTGGGTTAGGCTTTTCGAAAGTCAGATTGCTTGCTGCTCCGAAGAAATCCACGCCGTCTCTCGGATTAGGAAGTCTCTTTGGATAGGACATAGCAAAAGCGATAGGAATTCTCATATCAGGAACCCCCATCTGTCCAATAACTGACTTATCTTCAAATTCAACCGCAGAATGAAGAATGCTCTGTGGATGAACTAAAATTTCGATTTTTCTAACGTCCACATTAAAAAGCCACTTTGCTTCGATTACCTCAAGCCCCTTGTTCATCATGGACGCTGAATCGATAGTAATCTTCTGTCCCATGCTCCAGTTCGGATGCTTAAGAGCCTGCTCTAATGTTACATTTTCAAGCTGTTCTAAAGTGTATCCACGGAAAGGACCTCCAGATGCAGTCAATAAGATTTTATTAATCTTACGGCCTTCATTGCCTTCTAAAGACTGGAAAATAGCACTGTGCTCGCTGTCTACAGGAAGCATCTTAACGCCTTTTGCCTTAACTGCAGCCATAACAACTTCACCACCAGCGACTAAAGTCTCTTTGTTGGCAAGTGCTATGTCAGTACCCTTCATAACTGCATGGTATGTAGGTTCAAGACCTCTCATGCCCATAAGACCATTAACGACCATATCGCAGTCAACCTTTGCAGCATCAACCAATCCCTTTGCACCGTGATAAAACTCCACTGTAGGGAATTGTTTTTGTAACTCAAGTGCGTCTTCTTCCTTAGATGTTACCGCCATTTTAGGCTGAAACTCTCTAATTTGTTCAGCAAGCAGATTTACATTGCTGCCGCATGTAATAGCCTCTACCTGATATTCTTCTCTATTTTCTCTTACAATATCAAGACACTGTGTTCCAATAGAACCTGTGCTTCCTAATAATGAAATCTTTTTCATGATTCTATCCTGCTTTTAACCTGCGAAATAGCTAATAATGTTTCCAACAACCATGACAACCATAGGCACATAGAATACCATTGGAGCTGTAAAGAACACGCTGTCGAATCTATCTAAGATACCGCCATGTCCTGGAATTAGGTTGCCGTAGTCCTTGATACCCATCTGACGCTTAAATGCGGAAGCAGATAAGTCTCCAAGCTGAGCAACAATGCTTCCAAAGAAGCCGATTAGTAAGCAAAGTACTAGGTTTTCCGGCATAATGAAGTATCCAAATAGTCCGCAGATTACAACGCTTCCTACTACCCCACCAACAGCACCTTCAACGCTCTTCTTAGGGCTTAAGTTAGGGCAAAGTCTGTGTTTACCGATTGCCATGCCAGTGAAGTATGCCATAATGTCTGTGCCGAATGCCGCAAAGAATACAAGCCAAATTAGTGCTCCGTATCCTGCCATATCAATCATTACAATGTGGAAAGGTAAGAAACCACAATATGCGATACCAAGTAGTGTTGATGTCATATCTTCAAGCTTTCTTTCGTTAACCTTGAAGCCATAAACCATACTTGCAACAGTAACAAGGAAGAACCAAAGCATGATGAAAACTTCCTGACCTGTAGGTAGTAATGCGATTAAATATAGAATTGCTACTGCTGTGTATCCTAGTTTGAAGCAAGGCTTAGCGCCGGATGCTTCAAATCCTTTATAGAATTCCTTTAGACCTACAATACTAACAAATACTGCAGCTGCCCAAATAAAAATGCCGCCTAAGTACACTAGGATTAATAATGGAGCCATTAATAATCCAGATAAAATTCTCGTCTTCATAGTCCGTCTCCTTTGTTTACTATCTGCCGCCAAATCTGCGGTTTCTCTTAGTGTATTCCATAACTATATTTTCAAACTCGTCAGGCGTGAAATCCGGCCATAGTGAATCCGTAAAAGCAAACTCACTGTATGCTGCCTGCCATAACAAGAAGTTAGAGATTCTCTCTTCACCGCTTGTTCTGATGATTAAATCAGGGTCAGGAACATCGCCGCATTCTTCCCCTGTATAGAGATATTTTGCGATTGTTTCTTCTGTGATTTCCTCTTCCTTAAGTTCGCCAGACGCCACAAGTCCTGCAATCTTCTTAGTAGCTCTGACAATCTCCTGTCTTGCACCGTAGTTTAATGCAATATTAAACTGAAGGCCCGTATTATCTTTAGTCGTCTCAAGAGCCTTCTCTATAGAAGTAAGTGCACTCTTTGGAATCTTGGAATAATCACCTAAAATCTTAACTTTTACATTGTTCTTGTGTAGTTCGGCAAGCTCGCTGGCAACATATTTAACAACTAATCCAAAAATGCCTCCAACTTCCTCTTCGGATCTCTTCCAGTTTTCTGTGGAAAAAGCATACACCGTTAAGTACTTAATGCCCATCATGTCTGATTTCTTGATGATTTCCTTCATGGCAAGCATTCCAGCATTGTGCCCTTGTACTCTATTTACTTTATTCTTTTGAGCCCAGCGTCCATTACCGTCCATAATCACGGCAACGTGAACTGGTAATAATTCCTTATTTATCATTAAGTTCACCTACAAACACATGTGGCTGCCTTTTAGAGCAGCCACATAGTCAAATATTATTATACTTCTAAAATTTCTTTGTCCTTTGCAGCTACGATTTCATCGATTTCCTTAACTGTCTTATCGATTGCTTTCTGAATATCGTCTAGTGCCTTCTTTAAATCATCTTCAGTGATTTCGTGATCCTTTTCCATCTTCTTGAAGTGATCGTTAGCGTCACGTCTAATGTTTCTAACTGCAACCTTAGCGTCTTCGCCCATCTTCTTAACTGTCTTAGTTAATTCTTTTCTTCTTTCTTCAGTAACCTGAGGAACTACTAATCTTACGCACTTACCGTCGTTGGAAGGGTTGATACCGATGTTAGCAATGTTTATTGCCTTTTCGATGTCAGAGATTGACTTAGGGTCAAACGGAACGATAAGTAATGTTCTTGGGTCTGGAGTAGAGATGTTGGATAGGTTCTTTAATGGAGTTGGGGATCCATAGTAGTCTACCATTACTCTATCAAGAAGAGCTGCGTTTGCTCTACCTGCTCTAACTGTGTTTAATTCTTCTTTTAATACGGAAATGCTCTTGTGGCATCTTTCTTCTAAATGTTTCTTAATGTCCTGCATGGTTCATGCCTCCTCATTTTTATTATTCGATGATTGTTCCTATGTCTTCACCTAAAACGGCTCTCATTACGTTGCCGTCTTCTGCAATGCCGAAGACATGAATCTTAATGTTATTATCTTTACAAAGTGTAGCTGCAGTAAGGTCCATAACCTTTAAATCTTTCTCAACAACTTCCATGTGAGTTAATCTTGAGAACTTCTTAGCATCTGCATGTACTGCTGGGTCCTTATCGTAAACAGCATCTACATTCTTAGCTAGAAGAATCGCATCAACATCCATCTCTGCGGCTCTTAATGATGCAGTTGTATCTGTTGAGAAGAATGGGCTGCCTGTACCTGCACCGAAGATTACGATGCTTCCCTGTTCAAGGTGAGCTAATGCCTTTCTTCTTGCATAAGGCTCTGCGATTTCTGTCATGTCGATAGCAGTTTGAACTCTTGCTCTTACGCCAAGAGCTAAAAGTGCATCCTGAAGTGCTAGTGAGTTCATTACAGTAGCTAGCATACCCATATAGTCTGCTGTAGCTCTATCCATGTCCTTACTAGTTCTTCCTCTCCAGAAATTGCCTCCGCCTACAACGATTGCAACTTGAACACCTAAGTCATGAATTTCTTTAACCTGTTTTGCAACTTTTCTAGTCATTTCTTCGTTGATACCAAAGCGCTGCTCTCCCGCTAACGCTTCACCACTGACTTTTAATAACACTCTGTTATATACCGGTTTCATTTTATCATACCTCTCATTTACTTAAATGCACGCTACGAATATTATAGCACAACTACACGTTTATGAGCAAGTTATAGCTTGTAAATTTTGCGCATTATATAGCTTTGCATAATCACCGTTTTTGCTAATCAATTCATCGTGTGTGCCGCATTCCTTAACTTCTCCATCGTCTATAAGAAGGATTCTATCCGCATCTCTAATTGTAGCAAGTCTATGGGCAATTATAAGTGTCGTTCTGCCCTTGGAAAGTTCATTAAATGCCTTCTGAATCTGCTGTTCCGTGATACTGTCAAGGGCTGATGTAGCCTCATCCAAAATCAGGATCTTAGGATTTCTAAGGAAAATTCTAGCAATTGATACCCTCTGTTTCTGACCTCCGGAAAGCAGAGTACCACGCTCTCCTACATAAGTGTCAAAGCCCTCTGGCATCTTCATTATGTCATCATAGATTTCCGCCTTTTTAGCAGCCTCTACTACTTCCTCAAAGCTAGCCTCCGGCTTGCCATATCTGATATTTTCTAGAATTGTATCCGCAAAAAGGAACACATCCTGCTGAACAATACCTATATTGCTTCTAAGGGAGCTTTTTGTCACGTCTCTCACGTCTATATCATCAATCATAAGCTTTCCTCCCTTTACGTCATAAAAACGAGGGATAAGCTGGCAAAGAGTAGTTTTGCCGCCACCGGAATGGCCGACAACAGCCATGCATTCTCCTGCCTTGATTTCCAGAGAAACATCACTTAGAACATCCTTGCCGTTTTCATACTCAAAATCTACGTTTTCTAAAGTAATCTTTCCTTCAACGTCTTTAAGATCTATAGCACTTTCTTTTTCAACGATACTTGGTTTTAGTCTCATTATTTCGATGAATCTATTGATTCCTGCAGTACCATTCATAAATATTTCAGCAAATGTCGCAAGTTTTCTCACTGGAGTTACAAAAGTCGCAATATAAAGCGTAAAGGTAATTAAGTCTATATAGTTAAGTTCACCTTCCATAATCAGCCATCCACCAAAGGAAATTACGACAACATGTAACATGCACAGGAACAGCTCTAGCGAACCATTGAATCTTCCGAAAGCCTGATAATAGTCAGTCTTAGAGTTCTTATACTTCTCATTTGATCTAGCAAAGCGATTATAGTCTACTGCCAAATTGTTAAAGGCCTTTGAAGTCTTCATGCCAGAAATGCCTGACTCAATATCCGCATTTATGTCAGCCATACGCATCTTTACTTTTAAAGAAGCGTTAATCATACCTTTTCTAAAGACTAAAACAACTCCAAGGAAACAAGGAATCATCACAAGCACTACTAGCGCTAACTTCCATTCCATAACGAACATAGCAATCAGCGCACCCACGATAGTAACGGAAGAAATAAGCACGTCTTCCGGACCGTGATGCGCCAGTTCTGTAACTTCGAACAAGTCACCTGTTAATCTAGACATAAGTTTACCGGTTCTGTTTTTGTCGTAGAAATCGTGATCCAGCCTCTGAAGCTGTCTAAATAAATCATCTCTAATATCTGCTTCAACTCTAATGCCGAAGATATGTCCAAAGAAAGTAATTATATATTGAAATACTGCTCTTAGGCAGAATGTTAATGCCGTAATTATCATAAGTGTAAAGAACACTTTATATAACTTCCCAGGTAAAAGTTCATACATAGCGAATCTTGATACAAGCGGGAAAGCTATATCTATCATGGCCACTATAAAGGCACAGCTCATGTCCAATAAGAACAACTTCTTATGAGCACCAAAGTAGGAAAAGAAGATGCTTATTAACCCCTTATTAAAGTCTTTTTCTTTCTTGTCTTTCATAAATCCTCTCATAATTTAAACATACAAAAAGTACATTATAAGTGCCGAGCGTAAAACTCGGCACTATTTACCAAACTTTTAAAATTAGATGTAAGCGATTGCTTCGATTTCGATCATAACGTCCTTAGGAAGCTTAGCAACCTGAACTGCAGATCTTGAAGGGTATTCGCCCTCGAAGTATCCACCGTAGATTTCGTTTACTACTGCGAAATCGTTCATGTCCTTTAAGAAACAAGTAGTCTTGATTACCTTGTCAAAGCCGGAACCAGCTTCTTCTAAAACAGCCTGAAGGTTAGCGAAAACCTGTCTAGTCTGTTCTTCGATACCACCTTCTACAACTAATCCAGTTTCTGGAACTAGAGGAATCTGGCCAGAAGTAAATACTAGGTTACCTAGTACGTTTGCCTGTGCGTAAGGACCGATTGCTGCAGGTGCTTTTGTTGTTGCTACGATTTTTCTCATTTTGAAATTCTCCTTTCAACTAAGCTCTTTCTAACCGATATGACCGATGATTCTGTCTTCGATTTTATGAGCCAATTCTTCTTTTATGTACGGCACGCTCGCCGCTGAATTTAATAAACTTATTGCTCCATCACCTACTCCGTACTTTTTAGCAACCGGATGATAAGTCATGGTTATATACTGTGCCTTCTTGTAGGTGAACATCATATATACCTTATTAAAATATCCACTTGCAAGAATTAAACCCTGGTCTAGGATAGAGTATCCTGCTGCCTTGTGTGATAACACATAAAGCAGATTTATCCACCCATCACACACGAGCGGAATCAAGATTCCAACGTACCAAGGCAATTTATAGTATAGCATCATTACTAAAACAGCCACTATAGTTATAATATGCCACTTAATGGACTTTGTTAATCTAACTTTTGCACCGGCCTTTTCTTCCTTCTCTATTTGGTCAAATTCTGCCCATCCAAATTCAGGAACAAGTTCTGTAAGTTGCTCTCTCAATTGATCTTTTGACAGTGACATCGTGATATTTGATGACTCTCCATCCTCATCACCAACTCCGACCGTAACAACCTTTACACTATATTTTTTAAATATTCTAGAAAAGAAAGGTTGTTCAATCTGAAGTGCAGATATCTTATCCACCGGAATAGTATAGCTTACAAGTTTGATAAGACCACATCTCACATGCAGGTCCTTGCCATCCCTATAAACGGTGAAGTCATAGTATTTCACGAATCGCTTTAAAACATTGAAAATAGCAGCAATTACCACAAATACAACAGCAATAAAGCCGCCAAGTGCTTCTTCGATAAAAGTCATAAACCCAAAGTTTACAATAAACCAAGCTGCAAAACCAATACCTGCTATAGATATAATCAAACTAAATAGCGGCATAGTGTAGAATGCATGCTTTATCATCTCGCCAAATCCCGTATGGAAAAACTTTTTGCCTTCCATCTGGGATTCGAAAAGTTGATCCGGTTGTCTTTCTTCTGAAAGTGCCTTAGTTTCAACATTCCCCTTCAAGGTGTTCATTCGTTCTAGGACAATCTTTCTAAAACCAATCGCCGTCTTCTCGTCAAACACAATAGAAATATCCGTTTCATTTGCCGTAGTAAGGCTGTTTGTGTCCATCTTGATTCTATAAGTGCCTACGATTCTCTCAAATAGGTTTCTCTCCATATTCACCGCACTAATATTCTCGATGGCTATAGTATTTTTAACTTTCTTTAAAGTATTTCTCTCAACGATTACCAAGTTGTCTTCAACAGTAATCCATGTCTTTCTCCATATTAGAAACTGAACAAACAATACGGCAAAAGTCAACGCCAAGACTATAAGGACTCCCCAAAGACCTCCGCTTTCTAAAACGAAATCTATTCCTTCACGTCCAATCTCTTTGATAGCCTCTATTATGAGTTCAATTTCGTTAACAAGCATAAAGAATATGACAATCCAAAACTGCCATAAACTCTCGAATATTATGGAAAAATGACATCTAAATCTCAGTTTTTCCATATTATTTTTCCCTCTCTTTTATAGCAATCTCATTGATTTTTTTCTTTAAAAGTTCTGCAATTTCTGTAGCTTCTTCGTCTTTTAAAAACTGTATGTCTACGTCTCCACCAGCTGTTGTTACATTGATAGTGGAAAGTTTAAACATTCTGGCTATAGGTCCTTGAGAGGTTCTAATCTTATGAAGTCTTTCCATAGGAACCGTCTATTCAGTAATCCATAAAAGGCCTTTTCTCACACGAATTGCTTCTTCATCTATCGCATAACGATATCTTTCGTATCTAACGTGAGGTGCGATTACAATGTAAGCTATAGAAAGTACCCATGCTATAGCAAGACAAAGCTTACCAATTAAACCTAAATCTAAAGGCCACAAACAAATTATACTTGCAGGGATTAAAATTATTGCAAACACAATGATTGCAGAAATTCTCATACATTTTTTTGCTGACAATTCTAATTTTTTGTATTCAACACCCTTTTTAATCAATTCTTCCATTATTCCTGGTCTCCCCCGTTTTCATCGTATAATTCTAATGCGATTTCTCTTATAAATCTCTCTGTTTCAGGAACGTTTGTATCATTAGAAGTGATTACAAGGACGAAAGGCTTCTTCGCAAATACGATTGCTGAATCGTGAGTAGCGTTGCCGTCTTCTCCTGTCTTATTTGCAATCTTTTTCTTGCGGCCAATATATCCCGGAATCTTATGTCTAATCTGCTGAAGAAGCAGAGTTTCTTCGATTTTTTCAGAGATTTCAGGACTCATAAATTCCCTGTTATATATCATCTTGTATAGC
>JAFYLX010000019.1 GCA_017556895.1 Bacillota bacterium
AACATCTATTTTTCACAAAACCTTTTGCCTATTGCCACAATTGTGATAAAATATCCATATTAAAATGCTATATAATCAAACAAAAATAACATGTAATTAAACTAAAGGAGAGATGTCCTATGTATAGAATACTAATAGTAGATGACGAGCCAAAGATCAGAGAAGTCATCAGAGAATACGCTGAATTCAGCGGTTACGAAGTAACTGAAGCCGAAGACGGAATGAGCGCCATCGGCCTTTGCAAGCTGAACGATTACGACATCATCATAATGGACGTAATGATGCCTAAACTTGACGGTTTCAGTGCATGTAAAGAAATCAAAAAAATCAAAAATATCCCTGTTATTATGCTTTCCGCAAGAGGTGAAGAATACGATAAGTTATTCGGTTTCGAACTGGGAATAGACGACTACATCGTTAAACCTTTTAGCCCGAAGGAACTTATGGCTAGAATCAATGCGGTACTTGCTAGAGTACACACTCAGGCAAGCGCGCCACAGGGAATCCTGACATTCAAAGGGTTAGAAATCAATATTCCTGCTAGAACTGTGACAGTAGATGGAGAAAAAGTGGATCTTACTCCTAAGGAATACGAGCTACTATTCTACCTTGTGGAAAATAAGAATATCGCCCTTTCAAGAGACAAACTTCTGTCCGATATCTGGGGTTATGATTTCTTCGGCGATGACAGAACAATCGACACACACATCAAGAACCTAAGAAATAACCTAGGTCCTTACAGAGATTTCATCGTAACTTTAAGAGGAGTTGGCTATAAATTTGAGTACGAATCCTAGTGGCTTTGACCATCGCAGCATCAAGGTAAGGCTTTGGATGTACTTCATGGCCTTCGGTCTTGGTGTAGTTGCGCTTATATGGTTTTTACAATCGTTCTTTATGAATAACTATTACGAACAGATGAAAATAGGCGAAGTAACAAGAGTTGCTACGTCTATTTCCCATTCCTATCAAAAGCAGTCTAGAGACCTTACCAACCAAATTCAGGAGCTTTCTATCATCAACGACTTCTACGTAATGATGGAATCTTCTGACGGCATCCTACTTTTCTCACCCGAACAGGAAGTAAGCAGACCGGTTCAGGATTACCTAGACGAAACCTTTAAACTAAAGAAGCTTTTGACAGAATCCTCAACCTCAGACGTTTCCTTTAGAATGGATACAGGCCTTGAAAACTATGAGACATTAGCCTACGGCAGACGAATCAGTTCATCATATAGCGAAGATGTATATCTATATATCTTCTCACCGCTATACCCAATGTCATCGACAATCAATATCCTAAGCCATCAGCTTACTTACGTAACCATCGTTACGGTGGCACTAGCGTTCATATTGTCCATCTATTTCGCCCAACGAATATCTAAACCTATCGACGATATGACTAAATCAGCCAAAGAGATGTCTAAAGGTAATTATCAGGTTAAGTTTGAAGGCAACTCTTATTCAGAAATCAACAACCTAGCCAATACGCTTAACACAGCAGCCTACGAGCTAGGCATGGCAGATAACAGAAAGAAGGACTTAATCGCAAACGTGTCTCACGATCTTAAGACTCCACTTACGATGATAAAGTCTTATGCAGAAATGATAAGAGACCTGTCAGGCGATATTCCGGAAAAGAGAAACAATCACCTACAGGTAATCATTGACGAGACAGATAGATTAAACAGACTGGTAAGCGATATGTCCGCAGTGTCTGCAATGCAGACATACAAGGTGATCCTCCAGAGAGACACCTTCGATTTAGGCAATTCAGTAAATTCAATCTTATCTTCCTTCAACATTTTGGAAGAACAAGAAGGATACCACTTTAAGCTTACTAAACCAAAAGAATGCTTCGCCTACGGTGACGAGGACAAAATCAAGCAGGTACTATCAAACCTTATCAACAACGCAGTTAAGTATTGTGGCGAAGATAAAAAGATTATGATTAACATCAAGCGTGTAGGTAAGAAATTCCGCGTAGAAATTGCCGACCACGGTCCAGGCATCTCTGCCGAAGAACTACCTCACGTTTGGGATAGATACTATAAAGCCAGCAGCAACTATGTGCGCTCCACGACAGGTACAGGCCTTGGTCTATCCATCGTAAAGGAAATTTTAACGCTTCATCACGCAGACTACGGTGTTAACAGTAAACTCGGCAAGGGTACAACCTTCTGGTTCGAACTTCCTCTCATGAAGAAGGAAAAGGATAAAGACAAAGAAGCAGAGCGTCCCATAGCTGATCGCACAGGCGAACGCGGCAAGGCAGTACCGATGGATCCGGCAGCCATTGAGGCAATTGAATAAGATTTAATGACATAAAAAGGAACTTTTCACCTACTTCGTGAAAAGTTCCTTTTGTTTTCTATATTGTCTTACGTATTATCTTGCGCACTTACTTGAGTACTATCGTCCAAATATGCGAATTGCTTCGCCTATGTTTTTAACTCCGATAATCTGGCAGCCTTCTGGTCGCTCCTTTATTGCCTTAGCGTTGCTGGCAGGGAGAATCACCCGCTCGTATCCCATTCTTGCAGCTTCTTTGACTATCTTCTCTGCAAATCTTACGTTTCTAAGGTCTCCCGTTAGACCGATTTCGCCCATAGCTAGAGTTTTCTTTAAGGCAGAGATACTCTTATATGATGAATAAATAGCCAGTGCTACCGCTAGGTCCACAGATGTCCCTTCTGGCTTAAGCCCTCCGACTATGTTCACGTAAACGTCTTGATTTATAAGCTGAAGTCCTGCCTTCTTCTCTAATACTGCAAGAATCATATTGAGTCTTGTGTTGTCCACCCCTACTGCTGTTCTTCTTGCAAATCCGATGTTTGCAGGTGTCACTAATGACTGAACTTCGAACATAACAGGGCGGCTACCCTCATATATTGCAGCAGTTACTGACCCTTCGGTTTCCTCATTCTTTTCTTCTAGGAAAGTCCCCGATATGTCTCTCACCTCTTCAAGTCCTGCTTCTGCCATCATAAAAGCACCGATTTCGCTCGTTGTGCCAAAACGATTCTTGAAAGATCTTAATATTCTAAGTTCCTGGTCCCTCTCACCGCTGAAGTTAAGGACACAGTCAACCAGATGTTCCACGGTCTTTGGACCAGCTAAGTCGCCACTTTTAGTTACATGCGCAACGATAAAAGTAGGGATATTGCCCGTCTTACCGATCTTCATTAACTTGTTACCACAAGTCCTTACCTGAGATACGCTGCCAGGTGCAGAATCAATCTCATTGCTATACATAGTCTGTATAGAGTCTATTATAAGGAATGCGGGCTTAATGTTCTCGCACGCAACCTCTACGTTCTCTAAATTAGTTTCCGGCAGAACGTATAGCGTTTCAGGAATTTGTCCGCATACTCTATCGGCTCTAAGTTTGATCTGCTCTTCGGATTCTTCCCCTGATACATATAGAACCTTTTGACCAGTCTTAGCAATGTTAGAAGCTGCCTGAATAATAATAGTAGACTTGCCTATGCCCGGCTCTCCAGATATTAAAACCAAGGAACCCTTAACAAGGCCTCCACCAAGCACTCTATTTAATTCATCGATACCTGTATTGATTCTCTGATATTCTCTTGTGCCCACCTCTTTTAGTTTGGTAGGCTTAGCCCCTTCAGTCGTACGTCTCCTCGAATCGTCCTTTGCCGGTTCAATGGCCTTCTCCTCTACGAAAGAATTCCACGCACCGCAGATGCACTGTCCCATCCAAGTCAAACTCTCATATCCACATTCTTGACATACGAATACTGTTTTTGCCTTCTTTGCCATAATCTCTCTCCTACTCGTCCACCGCCGAACGTTTGTTCTCATTCCATGATATAATAAAACCCCTTCTTTTGCAAGGGGTCTTTAAACAAAAACAGCGCGGTTTTATATACCGCGCCGTTAATTCCATTAATATTATGCGTCATGTTCAGCTTTGTAAGCGTCGATGATCTTTGTTGCAAGATGTGTAGGAACTTCTTCGTACTTGTCGAATACCATTGTGAAGCTACCTCTAGCCTGAGTCATAGCTCTTAAGGAGATTGCGTAGTCGAATAATTCAGCCTGTGGAGCTGTTGCTACGATCTTCTGTCCGCCATCAAGAAGTGGTTCCATACCTAAGATTTTACCTCTTCTCTTGTTTAGGTCACCCATAACATCACCCATGTAATCGTCTGGGATGGAGATTTCTAGTTTCATAACTGGTTCTAATAGACAAGGTTTAGCTTCAACGATACCCTTCTTGAATGCTAAGGAAGCAGCAATCTTGAATGCCATTTCGTTGGAGTCTACATCGTGGTAAGAACCATCGTATAATACTGCCTTAACGTTAACTACTCTGCAACCAGTTAAAGGACCCTTAGC
>JAFYLX010000129.1 GCA_017556895.1 Bacillota bacterium
CAGAAGAACCAAAGATCACTTGTCAGTGCTTAAGAGTTCCTGTTCTTAACGGACACACTGCTGCTGCATTCGTTAAATTTAGAAAGAACCCTACAAAGGAACAGTTAATCGAAAAGTTAGTAAACTACAAGGGATTCCCACAGGAAGCTGACCTTCCAATGGCTCCAAAGCAGTTTATCGAATACTTTGAAGAAGATAACCGTCCTCAGGTTAAGGCTGACGTTGACAGAGATAAGGGCATGGGTATCTCCATTGGTAGAGTGAGAGAAGACAGCGTTTACGATTATAAGTTTGTTGGTTTATCTCATAACACAGTTAGAGGCGCTGCAGGCGGCGCTATCCTTTGCGCAGAAACTCTTAAGGCAAAGGGATATATTAATAAGAAATAGATTAGAAGGGATTTTTAAATATGGGTTATTTTGAAGCCATAATCTTGGGCTTAGTTCAGGGGCTTGCTGAGTTTTTACCAATCAGCAGTTCCGGACATCTTGCTTTATTACAGCAGGCTTTTGGTATTAGCGAAGATAACGTATTAATCTTTGCGGTATTATTACACGTTGGTACACTTATTTCCGTATTCATCTGTTACTGGAAAGATATTTGGGAATTAATTGTAGAACTAGGATTAACATTTAAAGATATTTTTACTGGAAAAGGTTTAAGAATCGAAGAAAGACCAGTTAGAAAACTAGGCGTTATGATTATCGTTGCGACTATCCCAACTGGTATTATCGGTATTTTCTTCAACGACTTATTCGACAGTCTATACAACTCCATCGTTCCAATCGGCGTAGGACTATTAATTACAGGTTGTCTACTAGTTTTAGCTGAAAAAAAGAACAACTCAACTAAGCGAATTGGAGAAATGAGATATTTAGACGCCCTTATCGTGGGTACTGTTCAGGGTATCGCAATCTGCCCGGGTATTTCTCGTTCCGGTTCAACATTATTCGGAAGTTTAATGTGCAATCTAGACAGAGAATTCGCTGTAAAATTCGTATTCTTAATGTCTATTCCATCAATTTTAGGTTCTGCTGTACTTGAAACACCTGATGCGCTTGCTCAGGGCATGAATATGGCAGACTTTGGACCAATTGTTGTTGGTATGATTGTAGCGGCTGTTTCAGGCTTAGTAGCAATCAAGACTATGATCAAAATTGTATCAAAGAATAAGCTAAGCTATTTCTCATATTACGTATGGGCGCTTGGCGCATTCGTTATTGGTTACGGACTTTTCCTAGCGTAATCAATAACATTTAGAAAGGATAAAACAATGGCTGAACAAAAGAGGGGGCCAGGTCGTCCACCTGGATCTAAGAATAAAAATACAAATACTTCTTCATCAGCAAAAAAGTCTTCTTCAAAGAGCAGTCCTAAAGGCACTTCTAAAGCGAAAGAGAAGGCTAAAGAAATTCAAGCAAAGAAGAAAGCTGATAGAAGAGTTATAGACGAGATTTGGGCGATTATAGCCATTGCAATAGGCGTATTTTTGGTAATTGCAACACTTACAGAGGGTGCAGGTCAGTTTGGTGTGATTATTGATGAGTTCCTAAAAGGGTTATTCGGCTTTGTGGCATACATCCTGCCGTTCTATTTAATCTTATTTGGAATACTGCTTTTCTCAAAGAAAACTGTTTCAATATCAATAAAGACAACACTGCTTGTTTTCGTCCTTCTGCTTATGATGGCTACGATGAATTCGACTCATTTCATACATGTTGATAAGATAAACTTCGGACTAGACACTATTAAGGCCTTCTATACAAATGGCATTGAGCTTAAGAGTGGTGGATTGTTCGGTATGTTTATCGCATCAGCGCTTGTTAAATGGTTTGGATTCGCAGGCTGCTGGATATTTACAATAGTAGTTTCCTTGTGCTGCTTGCTTCTTATCATCAATACTCCGGTTTCAAGATTCATTCAGAAGATCGGAGATAAGATGGAAGAAAGAAGACTTATAAAGGAAAACGCATACCTTGATATTCCGCAGGATGACATCGTTCCTGAGGGTACACAGGTTTCTATGAAGGATCTAACTAGCAAGCCTACTATTGCTCCAAAACGTGAAATCAAGATTGTTGACGGAAACAATAGGGACAATGAACTTAATCCTGTAGTAGATAGAAGGGTAAATATTGAAAAAATTGAACCACTAACTACAGAGAAAAAGAATAGTATCCTAAGATACATGAAAGATGAAAATCTTTTCGGTAAGACAACTCCTTCCGGAACTTACGGACTAGAAGAGAAGAATAATGCGCTAGAGGGCTTCGGCATCGATGGCGTGGTACCTGTTAGCACAGGAGTAGGCCTTGAGGCAGCTTCTGTGGTAGCAGCAGGTACGGGCCTTGAATCTGTACAGCCTGCAGCGACGGGTGCTGGATTAGGATTTGGTCTTGGCAAGATTGCAGAAAAAGTAACAAACAAGTTCAATTCTGAATCGGCTAAGGTTGTAGAAAGCCCAGCTTCAGTAGAAGCACTGGGAGAGGCTATCTATGAAACTGAAAAGAAATTAACAAATAAAGAAGCTAAAGAAGCAATGCTGACTGTAGATGATATCAACAATCAGCAAGTTAAAAAATACAAAAAACCACCAATAAGCTTGCTTGATAAACCGCTTGCTACAGGTAGAACTAACAATTCTTTGCTTACTCAGAAGGCTGAGAAGCTTGAGGATACGCTTAAAAACTTCAATGTTGATGCTAGAGTAGTTCAGGTTACTCAGGGTCCTACAGTAACTAGATACGAGGTTCAGCCGGCTGTAGGCGTTAAGGTCAGCAGCATCGTTAGACTTGCTGATGATATTGCGCTAAACCTAGAGGCTAAGAGCATCAGAATAGAAGCACCTATTCCAGGCAAGGCTGCGGTTGGTATCGAAGTAGAGAATGACTCTGTAACGATGGTTAAGGTTAGAGAAATCATCGATTCTCAGGAGTTCAAAGATAGCAAATCAAAAATTACTGTTGCAATCGGTAAGGACATCAACGGTACACCTATCGTTGCCGATTTAAAGGCTATGCCACATTTACTGATTGCAGGTTCAACAGGTTCCGGTAAGTCAGTTTGTATTAACACTATAATTACAAGTTTGCTTTACAAGGCGACTCCTGATGAAGTAAAGTTAATCTTGATTGACCCTAAGGTTGTAGAACTAGGCAATTATAACGGTGTTCCGCACCTAATGATTCCGGTTGTAACAGAACCGTCAAAGGCAGCAGCAGCTCTTAACTGGGCCGTTGCAGAAATGACGGATAGATATAAGAAGTTTGCAGAAAGAGGAGTAAGAGATCTACAGTCTTACAATGATTCTGTTAGAGCAGAGCTTGAAGACGACAAGGTACTTCCTCAGGTAGTAATCATCATCGACGAGCTTGCTGACTTAATGATGGCGGCGCCTTCACAGATTGAAGAATCTATCTGCAGACTTGCACAGATGGCAAGAGCCGCTGGTATGCACCTAATTGTCGCTACTCAGCGTCCGTCTGTAGACGTTATTACAGGTGTAATTAAGGCTAATATCGGCTCTAGAATTGCATTCGCCGTTTCCTCACAGATTGACTCAAGAACAATCCTTGATACACAGGGAGCAGAAAAGCTAGTAGGTAAGGGCGATATGTTACTTAGCATTATGGGTAAGGACAGAATCAGAGTTCAGGGCGCATTTATTTCTGATGCAGAAGTAAATAAAGTTATTGAGCACGTTAAGGGTCAGGTTGAAAAAGTTGACTATAACGAAGATGTCCTTACTAGAATTGAAAGAAAAGATTCAGATGATTCTGACGACTCAGACGAATTACTACCGGATGCAATCGATCTTGTAGTGAGAAGTGGTCAGGCTTCGGTTTCTATGCTTCAGAGAAGATTCAGAATCGGCTACAATAGAGCAGCTAGAATTATGGATATGATGGAAGCTAGAGGCATTGTAAGTATGCAGGATGGTTCAAGACCTAGACAGGTGCTATTAACACCGGAAGAACTTGAGCAAATGGAAAATGATACAGAAGGGAACTAACGCATGAAAATTTACATGGAAACCCTAGGTTGTCCTAAGAACTTCAACGATACGCAGGTTGCAAAGGGCATTATGGTCGAAAATGGATATGAACTTACAGAGTACATAGAAGAAGCAGACGTAATGATCCTAAACACTTGTGGATTTATAAACGACGCAAAGAAAGAATCCATTTCTAGAACTTTCGAACTTGCAGAGTACAAGGAAATGGGCAAGAAGTTAATTATGTCCGGTTGTCTATCAGAAAGATACAGCAAAGACTTATTTGACGACATGCCTGAAGTCGATGTTTTCTTAGGCGTAAATGAATATGAGAAGCTGCCACAGGTATTAAAGAGCATCAAGAACAGCACTGGCATGGCTTGTTGTGAAGGCAGCGAAATCGACAGCTTTAGAAGAAAAGACTACGTTACTGGATGTGCAGCTAAGGAACTTCTTACAATGCCGAGAGTGCTAGAAGACAATCCTTACACTGCAACTCTTAAGATCGCTGAAGGTTGCGACAATAGATGTGCTTATTGCATCATCCCGTTTATTAGAGGACCTTTCCGTAGTAAGAAGAGAGAAGACATTTTAGAAGAGGCTAAATGGCTTGCTTCCAAGGGTTGCAAGGAGTTAATTCTAATTGCTCAGGACGTTACGGTTTACGGTAATGATTTATATGGTAAACTTGCACTTCCTGAACTTCTTAGAGATCTTTGCAAGGTGGAAGGCATCGAATGGATTCGTCTAATGTATTGCTATGAAGATAGAATTACAGATGAGCTTATCGAAGTAATGGCTACAGAGCCTAAAATTTGCCACTATATCGATATTCCAATTCAGCATTCAAGCGACAATGTTCTTAAGGGAATGAATCGTCGTTCTACTGAAGAATCTATTAGAAAAACAATTGGCAAGTTAAAAGCAGCTATTCCTGATATCCACATTAGAACTACTTTGATCACAGGATTCCCTGGCGAAACTGAAGAAGACTTTGAAAATCTCGTAGAATTTGTTGAAGAGACTAGATTCGCAAGACTTGGAGTTTTCGCTTATTCTCAGGAAGAAAATACTCCTGCAGGCGAAAGAGAAGATCAGGTTCCTGAAGATGTAAGAGCGCTTCGCGCGGATGCGATTATGAGAAGACAGCTTGATATTTCCCTAGAAACAAATAGAGAGAAAATCGGGTCTACTCTAGAGGTGCTAGTAGAGGAAAAGGACGAGGATGGAAGCTACATCGGAAGAACAAGATTCGATGCTCCAGAAATTGATAATTCAGTTATTTTTACATCAGATAGAGAAATCAAAGCTGGTGAAATAGTAAAGGTATATGTACAAGACGCATTTGATTATGATTTAACAGGTATGGAGGTATAAAAATGAATTTACCTAACAAATTAACTCTTGCGAGAGTAGTAGCAGTTCCAGTTTTTATTGCAGCATTCATGCTAGGATGGTATATTCCTGCATTCATCATCTTCGTAGCTGCATCAATTACAGACTATTTAGATGGATATTTAGCTAGAAAATGGAACTTAGTTTCAAACTTTGGTAAGATTATGGATCCACTTGCAGATAAGGTGTTAGTATATTCAGCTTTATGCCTTATGATCCCTTATTTAATCCCTGGTTGGATGATGATCATCATTTTAGCTAGAGAATTCACTGTTGCAGGTATGAGAACAGTTGCAGCTTCCGAAGGCATCGTTATCGCTGCAGGAATGAGCGGCAAGATTAAGACTGTTCTTCAGATGATTGCAGTTTGCCTACTATTATTAGTGCCTGCATTCCCAACATTCGCACCACTTTGGTACGGAGCTCAGGGCTTCCTTTGGGCATCATTAATTATGACAGTTTATTCCGGCGTAGAATACGTATGGCAGAATAAGCAGGTATTTTCAATGAAATAATGACTAATACTAAAAGCTACAGCAATGTAGCTTTTTAGTGTATCTATTTTGAATATTAGGAAAATAAGGAGATGTTAATATGAGAAAAAATTTTGGACCTCAGACTACGCTGTATCCTATGCCTGTTTTTATCATTGGAACTTATGACGAAAACGGCGTTGCCGATGCAATGAATGCTGCATGGGGCGGAATTAGCGAAGAAAACGAAATTTCTATCTGTGTGAGCGCAGACCACAAGACTACATATAATTTTGAAAAAACTAGAGAGTTTACAGTAAGTATCGCAGACGTTAAGAACGTTATAGCTGCAGACTATGTAGGTATCGTATCAGGAAACGATGTTCCAAATAAGGTGGAAAAGGCTGGCTGGACTGCGTTTAAAGCGCCAAATGTTAATGCTCCTTTATTCGAAGAACTGCCATTTGCATTAGAATGCACGGTTAAGAGCTATGACGCACCTACATGTAGACTAGTAGGCGAAATTATCAATGTTTCCGCAGACGAATCAATCCTTGGCGAAGACGGAGAAGTTGATTTAGCCAAGTTCGTTCCGATTACATATGATGCTATTCATCATACTTACGTTGCCCTTGGAGAAAAGGTTGGCAATGCATTCGCTGATGGTCAGCAATTAGATAAATAGACTATTTGGAGGTTTTCGATGAAAACGGCTTTATTAACAGTAGGAACAGAAATCCTATTTGGACAGATTGTAAATACAAATGCTGCGTGGCTTAGCCGCGAACTTCAGAATATGGGTTTTGATGTAATGTATCACTACAGCGTTGGTGACAATCCAAAGAGACTTGAAGAAGTATTAAATTTTGCATTTAGAGATTGCGATATGGTAATCACAACAGGAGGACTTGGACCAACCCAGGATGATTTGACTAAAGAAACTATCGCAAAAGCAATGGGAGATACTATCATTCAGCATCCACAGTGCCTAAAGGACCTTATGGAAAATTATGAGCGTGCAGGTCGTGAAATGACAGAAAACAACTTAAAGCAGGCAAATATGCCTTCTACTGCCGAACCTTTACCTAACGATCAGGGTTCAGCTCCGGGATTCTGGCTTGAAAAAGACGGCAAAATAGTAGTTTCAATGCCTGGACCACCTCGTGAAATGACAAGAATGTTCGAATTACAGGTTAAACCTAGACTTGAAAAATTACAGGACAGCGTAATCTATTACAGACTAATTAGAAGCTTTGGCATCGGTGAATCAAAGATGGAAACAATGCTACTTCCGCTTATAGATGGACAGACAGATCCTACTATTGCAACTTACGCAAAGGAAGGCGAATGCAGTCTTCGTATCGCATCTAAAAGGGCGACTCTAGAAGAAGCTAAAGAAGCTGTTGATGAGATGTTAGAGGATGTTTTAGAAATCATCGGAGAAAATGTATATAGCATCGATAACGAAGATTTAATAGACGTAGTTGCTAAACTTCTTTTAGAAAAGAACATTACTATTTCTTGTGCTGAGTCATGTACGGGCGGACTATTTGCCGGAAAGCTTACTGATATTTCAGGTATTTCCAAAGTCTTTGAAAGAGGCATCGTTACTTACAGCAACAGAGCCAAGATGGAAGAACTAGGGGTTAGGGAATCTACACTAGAACAGTTTGGCGCAGTGAGTGAGGAAACTGCGATAGAAATGGCAGAAGGCCTTCAAAAGAAGACAGGATCAGACATCTGCGTATCTGTAACCGGTATCGCAGGTCCTGGTGGCGGCAGCGAAGAAAAGCCTGTAGGCCTTGCTTACATCGGTATTTGCTATAACGGAGAAACTAAGGTATATAAATCATTATATAGAAATGTAAGCAGAAAGTGGAATAGAAACTATACTCTATTAAATATGCTATATCAGGTGTACAAAACAATTAAGTAGCAAATGATTAATTTGCCCATGTTTGTGGCATAATTATATATCGACAAAACTAGAACCTCGTTATACCATAAAAAATCTTGGTTTCGACGAGGTTTTGTTTTACAATGTATATAGATGTAGAATACTATTTGGTTTTAGAACGGTTATATAAAACGCGAACAAAATACGAACAAAATGTGAAAAAGTTCTTGACCAACGTTCAAATATAGGGTATTATACAGATAAGAACAAACGTTCGAACAAAAGGAGAATGGGACATGGCTATTGATAATAAAGAAAAAGATAAGGCATTAGAGGCGGCGCTATCACAAATCCAGAAACAGTTTGGTAAGGGCGCTATTATGAAATTAGGGGATAAGGGATCACAGATGCAGGTAGAGACTATTTCTACAGGATCCATCAGTTTAGACGTTGCAACAGGTGTTGGTGGCGTTCCAAAGGGCAGAATTATTGAAATCTTTGGACCTGAATCATCTGGTAAGACAACTCTAACTTTACATATTGTTGCAGAAGCACAGAAGGCTGGCGGCAAGGCTGCGTTTATCGACGCAGAACATGCACTTGACCCTGTATATGCAAAGAACTTAGGCGTAGATGTTGAGAACTTATTAGTTGCTCAGCCAGACACTGGTGAACAGGCACTTGAAATTTGTGATATGCTTGTTCGAAGCGGTGCGCTAGATGTAATCGTAATCGACTCTGTTGCGGCATTAGTACCCAGAGCCGAAATCCAGGGCGAAATGGGGGACTCCCATGTAGGTCTTCAGGCAAGACTTATGTCACAGGCCCTTCGTAAGATTACTGGTAGCATCAACAAATCAAATACTTGCTGTATCTTCATCAACCAGCTTAGAGAGAAGGTTGGCGTAATGTACGGCAGCCCAGAAGTTACAACTGGTGGTCGTGCACTTAAGTTCTATTCTTCTATGAGACTTGATGTTAGAAGAGTTGAAACTATCAAGCAGGGCGATCAGATGATCGGTAACAGAACTAGAGTTAAGATTGTTAAGAACAAGGTTGCACCTCCGTTCAAACAGGCCGAATTCGATATCATGTACGGCGAAGGTATCTCCAAGGTTGGCGATATTATGGACTCCGCAGTAGAAGCGAAACTTCTTGATAAGGCAGGTTCATGGTACAGCTACAAGGGTGAAAGAATCGGTCAGGGCCGTGAAAATATCAAGAATTACCTAAAGGAACACCCAGAGCTTGTGGATGAACTAGAAGGTAAACTTCTTGACTTAATGAAGAATGACGGCGAAGCAGAGCCTGAATCTCTAGTTTCAGAGGAAGAATTCTCCGAAATTATGGATATGATCATCGATGAAGACGGAGTAGTATTAGAATAACAAAAGGCTACAAGCAAACTTAAATTAAAAAACTATACAACTGCTTATATAGAAAAGTCGGATGGCGTGATGCTGTACGGCTTTTCTTTTATATTCCCACTGTTCTATAAGGCAATTTCCTTGGAAGGTACGTAATTTACAGACTCTTCATATTAAAATTGCCATTCCATTTATTCTTAGGTATAATAGTGGCAAAGTTAATCTCTCAAGAGGTCATTTAAATGTGTTTTTATAAAACGATTGTAAATTACAAAGAAAACTACATATATTTATGGCAAGAGAATGATGACAGAGACTCATTCTTTGTTGAAAATGGAATGATTCTTCGTTTTACATTAGAAGAGGATTACCAAGAATATATAAATGAAAATGGATTGGATGTCATTGATGAAGACACGATAATTCATATTATGCCTAAAAGATCTTTATTAAATTTAAAAGATAAAGACATTCTAAAATTTTGTAATGAGATGTTAAATGTATGGAATTTAGCAATAGATATTAAGAATTCCTTTACTGATAAGATTACGATACTGGATGGTAATAAAAAGCTGTATGATAAGCTTTTTTATGGTTCAAATATAATGAAATCAGAGGAAGAAGAGGTATATATACCGCATTTTACTGACATAGAATATTGGCAGATGAAGGCGGTTTTAAATGATATATATAAGTGGTTAGATGCTAAATTATAAAAGGGTTCCATTTTGGAACCCTTTAGTCGTGTAAAGATATTTATTACAAGCAGAACTTTTCAATTGCTTCTGCTACTCCGTAGGAGCGTTCTTCCTCACATACGTATTCTGAAACTTCTTTTAAGGCATCAACAGCGTTTGCCATTGCTACGCCTGTGCCTGCCCATATTACCATTTCGGCGTCGTTTGTGTTATCACCGCATGCCATAACCTCATCCTTTGTGATTCCAAGTCGATCACACAGAAGTTCAAGAGAATGAGCTTTGTTAATATCCTTTGGCATTATCTCGATTAGATATGGCTGGGACTGAGCGATATATGTTTCGTCGCCAATGACTTTTTTTAATTCGGCCTGATACATAGGGACATCTTCCGGCTTTGCAACTATCATAGCCTTTGGAGAAGGTGTAAATTCGTATGTATCGAAATCACCGACTTCAATAGCCGTAGTATTGGCAAGGTCTGGGTCTATTGTCGTACCATCTGTAACTTTTTCTACTAAAATCTTGTGATCTTTATAAAACTGGCTGTATAAGCCTCTTTCTTTTGCAAAAACTGCTACTTTTTTCATTACTTCCGGAGTAAGAGATGCACTGAAAATTGGTGTTCCGTCCGCTTCTGTAACTAGGCAGCCGTTGTAGCATAGTATCTTTGTTCCAGAACCGATCTGTTTTGCGTATTTTTCAGCAGAGTAATATAATCGTCCTGTTGCGATTACAATTTCAATACCTTTTGAAGCACACTCTTTTAACAAAGAGAGTGTCTTGTCTGCTATAGTAAGATCTTTTTCTAGTAGTGTGTTGTCTAAGTCTAGAGCAATCAATTTAATCATAAAAAACCTCTTATATAATTCCTTTGAAGGATAAAACAGTACAAGTAACTAGCACAATTTGTATAGTTAAATAGAAAATATTGTATAAAAGTTTAGTGTTCGCTTTATATAAGTAATCTCCAAGTGGAGTGAAAGGGATAGGGTTATGTATACCGAAACTATATGCTGGCATACCATATAATCCTTTTATTCTTTCTTTGAATTTTTTATCTTCATCGGATAGTTCAGTGCTATTCATTGCATTCTTTGTTTTAATATCCTGCTCAATTTTATTAAAATAGTGATTATGTATTAGGATGTAACACTTTTGAGCATAATACTGATGTCTCTTAAATGCGTTATTCCATCTAATAGTTAAAAGCATTGATAAAAAACCTGCTATTGTGATGGATAAATATAAACCAAAATCTAGCATGGGATGTATATTGTTAATAAAATCTGTGCTGGCAAAGGTTAGAACTCCGGCTACTAAAGCAAGAAAAACAGTATTAAATGTTAATCTTTCGTTCTCTACATGTCTGGAATGATTTAAGTTTTCAACCATACATGTTTGTAAAAAATCTATATAACTTTAATCGATATTTGCAGGTAGTGA
>JAFYLX010000130.1 GCA_017556895.1 Bacillota bacterium
CATTTGGGAAAGCGTTTAAACGAATTCTCGATGCTTGAAGACCAAGAATATATACTTACAAAGATTATTAACATCGTCGATGATGAAAAGCCAAAGGCCGTTATAATTGCAGGCGATGTCTACGATAAATCAGTGCCTTCTGCTGAGGCGGTGGAACTTTTTGATGATTTTTTGGTACGCTTATCTAAGAAGAATTTGGATGTTTTTGTAATTAGCGGTAACCATGATTCAGCAGAACGTATTGCATTCGGTGGCAGACTGATGGACAAGAGCGGCATACATATGTCTCCTGTATACGATGGAAAGGTTGAGCCGATAACATTAACTGACGAATTTGGCGAAATCAATTACTATATGCTACCTTTTGTTAAGCCATCCAATGTACGAAGATTTTATCCCGATGATGAGATTACGACATACACAGATGCAATGAGAGTAGCTATCGAAAATATGGGAATTGACCCTGCGAAGCGTAATGTTTTAATTACCCACCAGTTTGTTACTGGAGCTATTCGTACTGAGTCTGAAGACATCAACGTCGGAGGAACAGATAACGTCGATGCACATGTTTTTGAAAACTTTGATTATGTTGCACTTGGACATATTCATAGGTCACAAAAGTGTGGAAGGGAATCCATTAGATATTGCGGTACTCCTTTGAAGTATTCTTTTTCCGAAGCTAAAGATAATAAGACGGTAACAGTTGTTAATATTAGAGAAAAGGGCGATATCGAGCTGAATTTTGTTCCACTAGTTCCAAAGCGTGATATGGTAGAAATTAAGGGAAAGTATGATGAACTTACTTTAAAGAGTTTCTATGAAGGCACGACATATAACGAAGATTATATGCATATCACACTTACTGATGAAGAGGATATACCTGACGTGTTAACAAAGCTTCGTGTCATCTATAAGAACATAATGAAGCTGGATTATGACAATAACAGAACGCGCCATGTGGCACAAATCGGCGGTGCTACAGAAGTAAATGTAAAAACTCCAATAGAACACTTTGCTGAATTCTATGAGTTACAGAATGGACAAGGACTGAACGAAGATCAGACCGCATTTATGCTTGGCTTAATTGAACAGATTTGGAGGGAAGAATAATGAGACCTATAAAACTTAAAATTTCAGCATTCGGACCTTATGCCGGGGTAACGGAGTTTGACTTCGATAAGCTTGGAAAAGGTGGTCTTTACCTAATTACTGGTGATACAGGAGCAGGAAAGACTACTATTTTCGATGCAATAACTTATGCACTTTATGGAGAAGTGAGCGGGAGCAATCGTGACGCTTCCATGATACGCTCCAAGTATGCGGACGATGCGACTCCTACAGAAGTGGAACTTATTTTTAGCTATCATGGTAAGGAGTATATAGTGAAACGAAACCCTGAATATATGAGGGCTCGTAAGACTGGTGAGGGAATGACCAAACAGGTGGCAGGTGCCGAATTTATATATCCGGATGGTAAGGCCGTAGACAAACTGAAAGAAGTTAATAATGCAGTCAAAGACGTAATCGGTATAGATCGTAACCAATTCTGCCAGATTGCTATGATTGCTCAAGGTGATTTCTTGAAACTATTGCTCGCGCCGACTGATGAGCGTATGAAGATTTTCCGCCATATATTTAAGACCGAAAAATTCTTAGACCTGCAGGAACGATTAAGGAGGGAGTCTGGAGCGCTTTCTGATGAATGCAGCAGCATAAAACAGAGCATAGCGCAGTATATCGGCGGAATAGCTTGCAGCGAAGACAATGCAGACTTTATAGAAGTTAATAAGGCTAAAGAAGGCCTATTGACGACAGAAGATACCATAGCACTAGTCGGTAAACTCATCGATGATGATAAAGAGGCCGAGCAAAAGCTTGCAACTTCTAAGGCTGCAATACAAAAAGAATTAGATGCGGTTAAGGCCAAGATTACTAAGGCAAAAGACATTGAGTCTGCGAAGAAAGACTTACAGCAAAATGAAAGCAAATTTGATGAACTGTCAGAACAGAAGGACGTCTTGACAGACAATTATAATAAGGCAAAAGAAAATCTACCAAAGGTAAGCGAGTATACTGATAATATTGCACAGATTAGGGCGGCGCTTCCAGAGTATGATGAGCTTAATTTGAAGCAGAAGACAGTGGCGGGTAATAAGGCGGTTATAGAAGAATCCAATACTAAAGTTGCAGCGCTAGACATTGAAATTAAGACGTTGTCCGACGAGATTACTGCCTTGACGGATGAAGAAAAGTCTATTCAGAATGTCGGAGAAGAAAAGCTAAAGCTTGAAGCTGAAAAAGCTACATTAGATGAACAGACTTTAAAGCTGAACACTCTACAGGAAAACATATATGATCTTGCTAAAAAGGAAGAAACTTATTTAGATGCAATTAAAAAGTACGAAGAAAAGGCTCAAATAGCATCAAATGTGGACAAAGAATTCAAGGCAAAGAATAAGACATATTTGGACTCACAGGCTGGCATTTTGGCAGATACTTTAAAGTACGGTATGCCTTGCCCGGTATGTGGAGCTACTGAGCATCCTAACATTGCAACAAAAGAGGAACACGCACCGACCAAAGCTGACCTTGATGAGCTGCAGGAAACACTTAACAATGCAAATACTGCAGCAAACAATGCTAGAGAAAAAGCCGGAAGCCTTAAAGGGATGCTAGATGAGAAAAAGAATAGCGTGGCAATAGAAGTAGAAAGACTACTTGGAAACATTCCTTTGGCTGACGCCCAAATTGCTATAACTGATAGACTTTTGAATATTAGGAAATCAGTAAAGTCAATAGAGGAGAAAATTGAGTTAGAAGAGAAGAAACTAGCTCGTAAGACTCAAATAGAAAAGCTTATTCCTAAGAAAAATGAGGCATTAGAGACTAAAAAAGATGATCTTTTGAAATGCCGCGAAATTACAAATACGAAACTTGCAGAAAATAGCATATTAGAAGCGAGGGTTATCGAACTCAAAGAAAAACTGACTTTTGATTCTAAAGGATCTGCAGAGGCTAAAGTTGAAGAATTAACAAAAGCTGTAACTAAAATTCAGAAGGATATAGAGCTTGCTCAAAAGAATCTTACTGAATGTAATGAGACACTAGCTTCATTAAAATCTGCAAAAGAAGAAATTCTTAAGAGATTAGATGGCGATGAAGATGTTGACTTAGATAATGAATTAGAGCTTCAAAGTGAATTGGAAGCCAAGATAAAGAGCATAGAAAAGGACGAAAAACGCGTACATAGCAGAATCACAACAAACACTACAGCGCTTGAAAACATTCTTGCCAAGTCAACAAGTTTAATAGAATCTGAAAAGAGATATCAGTGGGTAAAGGCCTTATCCAATACCGCTAACGGCAGTATTTCCGGTAAAGAAAAGATTATGCTAGAGACATACATCCAGATGAATTACTTTGACCGAATCATCGCCCGTGCTAATACTAGACTTATGATTATGACTGATGGACAGTATGATCTCGTTCGTAGAAAGGAAGCATTAAGTAAGCAAGGCAGTACAGGTCTTGATCTAGATGTTATAGATCACTATAACGGAAGTACGCGTAGCGTTAAATCTCTTTCCGGGGGAGAGTCCTTCAAGGCTTCCCTTGCACTGGCTCTAGGCCTTTCCGACGAAATACAATCATCTGCAGGTGGTATCAAGCCTGACACTATGTTTATAGACGAAGGCTTTGGGTCTTTAGACGAAGAATCACTTGCACAGGCCATGAAGGCACTTACATCTCTTGCCGACAACAATCGTCTTGTGGGTATAATATCTCACGTAGGAGAATTGAAGCAGAGAATCGATAAACAGATTATCGTAACTAAAGACAAATCAGGCGGACGCAGGGCTAATATCGTAATATAATTAGCATGAAATACCGTAGATAATAATATATTTTACTATGAAAAGTAAAATTATTGTTATGGCATCATGCCTTTTTATCATTATGATGATATTGCTGCCAAGTGTTACAGAAATCGGCACGAAAACAGCAATAATAATCTGGGCTAACTCAATAATTCCAGTTTTATTGCCCTTCTTTATTTTCTCCGAATTCATCAAAAAGACGGGGGATTTACACAAACTTTCGCCAAAGGTATATCCCTTTATCATTGCTTTTTTGTCGGGATATCCTATGGGTGCAAAAGTTGTCGGAGACTACATTAGAAGCGAAACTGTATCTCCACATCAAGGAAAGTACATCCTTAGCTACTCACTTGTTACTGGGCCGGCATTTATAGTATTTACTATAGGCAGTTTCCTGGGAAATACGAAGGCGGCGGTTCTGGTTGCAGTTGCCCATTACACGGCGGCTTTTCTGAATAAAGGCTTTTATTATACGACAGATAGGGTTTTAAAATCTCATATTACATTGCCTGCTAATGTGGATTATATGGAGAATTTTAGTTATGCGATTGCTAGCGGATTCAAGGCTATGGCGACGATCCTGGCTTATCTAATGTTCTTTACTATAGGGATTAATATGATGGAACATATCGGCGTGTTCGGCGTAGTGGGAAATGAAACCGTCGCAGCGGTCATCAAGGGATTTTTCGAGATGACCCTAGGCACAAATTTAATCGGAATGTGCAATATAAGCATCAAGCTAAAAACCATACTGG
>JAFYLX010000131.1 GCA_017556895.1 Bacillota bacterium
AGAGGCAATCGCCGCTCCCGTCAGGCCCATACCTAGGAATCCAACCAAAACAATGTCTAAGATGATGTTAAGAACCCCAGAGGCGATGGATAGACTCATTCCCATCTTAGGCTTATCTGTAGTCACTAGATAACTTTGGAAAAGCACCTGCATTACCCACACAGGTCCACCCAGTACAATAATAGTGCCGTATTCCACGCAGTATGGTAACAAAGCTTCATCTGAGCCTAGAATTCGGTATATAGCCTCGTCGTACATAAAAAATACAGCTGTAAGAACTATAATTGCAACAACATTGACAATAACGGTAAGAGTCATGAAACTGCAAGCTTCCTCACGTTTGCCCTCTCCTAACTTCTTGCCTATGATTGCATTACTCCCAGTACCTAGCATAAAGGAAAGTGCCATACAAACGTTAAGCACCGGATACACGATATTGATGGCAGAAAGCCCCACACTACCTACATAATTAGATACGACGATGCCATCTACTATTGAATACATTGAAATGAAAATCATTCTTATCATCGTAGGTATCGTGAACAACAGCACATTCTTTATATTTATCTCTTTGTTATAAATTAGAGTGTTAGTCATATAAGTCTCCTTTTCGTATTAACAATTATGCCTTCAAAAGTTAGAAATATCAACATCATATTTTTGGCACTCCAGCATATATTGTCATAAGCAAAAAGTAAGGAGTGTGTGTCTTGCAATGAAGGATTACATAGAAGAAAGAGTTTTGGAGTTAGCGAATTTTATCATTGAAACAAACTCTACAGTGCGTGCTGCCGCAAGCAAGTTTAGAGTAAGCAAATCTACTGTACATAAAGATGTGACGGAAAGACTCCTTGAAATCAATCCTGCGTTAGCCCACGAAGTAAAAGAGGTTTTGGAAAACAATAAGGCTGAGCGTCATTTGAGAGGCGGAATGGCCACTAGGGAAAAATATAAACACTTAGCAGAAAAATAAACGGCCCTTGCGGTCGTTTTTAATTGCAAATATAAACGTGCAGCGATATAATTAGCTTAACTATCACTATCAGCTCGAAGGAGGATTCTTTAAATGATTTATTTTAGAAGTGACTACAGCCTTGGTGCACATCCTAAAGTAATGGACGCATTAGTGGCTACAAATATGGAACATACAGATGGATATTGTCTAGATGCATTCAGTGATGATTGTAGCGAAATGATTCGTCAGTGGGTTGGTAAACCAAATGCTGATGTACACTACTTCGTTGGTGGTACACCATGTAACACAACAACTATTTCAGCAGCTTTAAGACCTTATGAAGGCGTAATCACACCGGCTACTGGTCATATCTATGTTCACGAAACTGGCTCTATAGAGTTAAATGGCCACCGTCAGTTTGCAATGCCTACTCCAGAAGGCAAATTACGTCCATCCGACATCGAAACTGCTCTTCTTCACCACGAAGATGAACACTGCGTAATCCCTAAGGTAGTTTATATCACTCACCCTACAGAAAACGGCGGAGTGTACACAAAGGCAGAATTAGAAGCTCTAAGCGAATGTTGCCGTAAGCATAACCTAACATTCTACATGGACGGTGCTCGTCTAGGTACTGCATTAACTTGGCCTACAAACGACCTTACAATCAAAGAAATAGCTGATTTAGTAGACGGATTCTATATCGGTGGTACTAAGATTGGTGCACTTTTCGGAGAAGCTTTAGTTTTAGTAAATCCTGAAAAGTTTGATGACCACTTCCGTTATATGATTAAGCGTCAGTGTGCTTTATTAGCAAAAGGACGTCTTATCCCTGTTCAGCTTAAGGCTCTTTTCGAAGGTGGCGAAGATTCCTTATACTTCGAACTTTCCCGTCACGAAAATGAATTAGCTATTAAATTAGCTAAGGGCATCGTTGAAAAGGGTTATGAATTATGGTTACCACATCAGACTAACCAGGTATTCGTAATCGTTCCTAACGATAAGATCGCTGAACTAGAAGAAAACTTCTTCTTCTATACTTGGGCTCCTTATGATGAAACAAGATCCGTTATCCGTCTAGTTACTAACTGGAACAGCAAGGAAGAAGAAATCGAAGCTATCTTAGCAGCTCTATAATTAGTATAAAAAATTTAATAGTATTGAATAAAAAGAAGTCAGATAGATATCTTGCGGAGCGCTTTCGCTAAGGCGTAAGCCTCGGCGAGCTGTAGCTCAAGAGATATACTATCTGACTTTTGGTTTTAATACTATTAAATTATTATAAAAATTATTCGCTTAGTACTCTTAGTACGTCGCCGAATACACCGTATGCTGTCTGTTCAATTTCCGGCTGGTGTTCTACTACCGACACAGTCTTCATTAGGTCAGTCGTGATTGACACAACTGAAGTTGTGCTGTCGATGGAGGCAAGCATGTCACCCTTTGGTACTTCTTCAGGTTTTACAGATGCTTTCACGCTGCCATCTTCATCTCTAGTACCCTTGCAAAGAAGTTTAATCACGTTACCTCTTGATTCTGCCGCCTTGATATCTTCTACAGTGATATCTTCGATGCCCTTTCTATCTACCATATCAGGAGTAATATCCGCATCCATAAGGACATTAAGAAGAGCCGTAATCTTTGCAGCCGCATCGTAGCCTTCGATATCCATAGCAGGGTCCGCTTCGATAAATCCCATCTCGCGTCCTCTTGCCATAATGTCATCGTACTCGGCCCCAGCTGCTAACTCTTCCAAAATGAAGTTAGTAGTACTATTTAATATTCCGGAAACTTCAGTAACTTTAGCCATCTGCAATGTCTTTTCGGCGAAGTTAAATACAGGAGTTCCATCCATTACTGTAGTTTCATAAAAGAATTTAACACCCTTATCTGTTGCTATATTGCGTAGTTTTTTGAACTTCCAAGCGATAGGCCCCTTATTTGCAGTGATAGCATCTTTCTTTCTGTTAAAGGCGGTCTCAATATGTTCAATTGCCGGCTGTCCTGTAAAAATATTTAAAGGTGTCATTTCCACCAGTACATCGTAGTCCGCTTCCTTGACGATATCCATAGTAGACATATGTGTTAACTGGTTCTGATTGCAAAACTTGCCACACTTTTCTAAATCATCAAGAGCTTCCTTAAGATCAATGCCATCAGCATCAACAAGATTACCTTTGGAATTAGTGGCTATGGCCGTAACTACAACGTCATAACCGTATAGAGTTTTAATATCATCGTGTTTCTGTAAAAGCATTTTAGCAAATGCCTGCCCTGCGTTGCCAAAGCCTAATAATGCGAGTTTCTTCGTCGGTATCATATAAGCCCCCTATTCTCCTAGGTTTCTACCAGAATTTTTGTATTTTTTAAGTACTTTTTCTACTGCCTCGTTAGTTCCAAGTTCTATCGCTCTAACGCGTTCCTCATAAGGCGTTAGGTTATTTACATCTTTAATGTGTTTTCTGATCGGTTTAGGCATAAATGGCATGTAGATAAGCGGTGATATAACAAGGCAATCCAATAGGATCCAGCCTATCA
>JAFYLX010000132.1 GCA_017556895.1 Bacillota bacterium
GTCTGAGCTCTCTTAGCAACTAATACGAATGCTTCGTGGTAGTCAGCTTCTCTGAATAAGCCAGCTTCCTTAACTAGAGGTTCTTCTAGCTTATCTTCAAGCATTGCGCAATCAAAGCCCCATTTGCCCTTACCACAGATTAAGCCCTTATTTACAGCGCCTTCCTTATCAGGGTTAGCCTTGATTAGCATATCGCTGTAGGATTCAAGCTTTAAGCTACAACCTACGGAACAGTATGAGCAGATTGTATCAGTTTCTTCTGTAGGAAGTGGAGTTTCCTTAATCATTGTAGTTCTTTCCTGAAGAGCACCAGTTGGACAAACGCTTACGCACTGACCACAGCTGATACATCCGGATTCAGCAAGAGGTTTTTCCATGTTAGGCTTAACAACTGTATCGAAACCTCTGTTTACAAGACCAAGAGCACCTACTCCAACAACTTCGTCACAAACTCTTACGCATAATCCGCAAAGGATACACTTGTTAGGGTCTCTAACGATGAATGGGTGATCATCTTCAAATTCTACTTTATTTACGTCGCCTGCAAATCTTTCTGGCTTAACGTCATACTGATTTGCGAAGTCGATTAACTTACATTCATAGTAGTCGTGGCATCCACATTCTAAACATCTTGATGCTTCTTCTACAGCCTGTTCTTCAGTGAAACCGTAAGGGATAACTTCGGAGAAGTTGTCCTTTCTCTGTTCAGGAGAAAGCTGAGGGATTGTAGGTCTGCACATTCTTTCTCTGTCTTCGAATGTCTTTTCTGTGATGTCTTTTCTTTCAACTACAAATGGCTTTTCATACTTAATGTGTTCACCGAATAAGTATGCATCGATAACTTCAGATACCTTCTTAGCGTCAGCGATAGCTTCTACTGCGATGGAAATCTTATCGTTACCACAGTCACCACCAGCGAATACGCCAGGGATGGATGTCATAAATGTATCCTTATCGTATGCGATAGCGTTCTTTCTTGTCTTATCGCAATCTACGATGCTAGCATCTACTGCCTGACCGATAGCAAGGATCATTGTATCGATAGCTAGAGTTTCAGTCTTACCTTCAACTGGTCTTGGGGATCTTCTACCGGAAGCATCTGGTTCACCAAGTTCCATAACCTGAAGTACTACTTCCTTAACGTGACCGTTTTCGTCAGCAACTACTTCGATTGGGTTAGTTAAGTTCTTGAAGATTACGCCTTCTTCTTCAGCTTCTTCGATTTCTACCATATCAGCTGGCATTTCGTCTTTTGTTCTTCTGTAGATGTTGTAAACTTCCTTAGCACCAAGTCTTACAGCTGTTCTACAAGCGTCCATTGCAGTGTTACCACCACCAACGATTGCAACCTTTTCGCCTAACTTGATTTCTTCGTTTCTAACAACCTTTCTTAAGAAGTCGATACCGCCGATAACGCCTTCTGCATCTTCACCCTTGCATCCAACGCCTGTGGATACCCAAGCACCGATACCAAGAAGAACTGCATCGTAGTCGGATCTGATTGTTTCGAATGGAATATCTACACCAATCTTGCAGTTTGTAACGATTTCAACGCCCATTCTTTCGATAGTTAAGATTTCTTCATCTAATACAGCCTTAGGAAGTCTGTATTCAGGAATACCGTATCTTAACATACCACCAGCATTTGGCATGGATTCGAAGATAGTTACATCATGTCCCATTCTTCTTAAGAAGTATGCAGCAGATAGACCCATTGGACCACCACCGATGATTGCAACGCTCTTGCCAGTTTCTTCTTCGCACTCAGGAATATATGCATCAGATGCTTCTAAATCCCAGTCTGCAGCGAATCTCTTTAACTGCTGGATGGAAATAGGTTCGTCGATTAAGCCTCTTCTACATGCTTCTTCACATGGATGAGGACATACTCTACCTAAAGCTGCTGGTAGAGGAATTTTATCCTTTACTAATTCTAAAGCAGCTTCGTACTCACCGTTAGCGATTAAGCCAACATAACCCTGACAGTCAGTCTGTGCAGGACAAGCAAGTACGCAAGGAGGTCTACAGTCACCTACGTGGTTGGAAAGTAATAATTCAAGGTTAGTCTTTCTTGATTCGATTACTCTTTCTGTATTTGTTCTTACTACCATTCCTGGAGCGATTTCTGTTGCACAAGCCTTGCAAAGCTTAGGATTTCCTTCTACTTCACACATACATAAACCGCAGGAACCGTAAATCTTAGTTCTTTCGTCATAGCATAGAGTAGGAATGAAAATGTCATTTTCTCTTGCAACTTCAAGAATTGTCTGGCCGGCAACGCCTAAAACTTCTTTGCCGTTAATGTTCAATCTTAGTTTGTTCATTGTTCTTCCTCCCTCCTCTATTTCTTTTCAATTGCACCAAACTTACAAGTTTCTAAGCACTTGCCACACTTGATACATTTTTCTTTATCGATAACATGCTGGCCCTTAACAACACCTGTGATAGCGCCAACTGGACACTTCTTGGAACATAATGTACAACCCTTACAAGCATCTGTGATGTCGTATTCAACTAATGCCTTACAGGATTTAGCTGTACACTTCTTGTTGTAAATATGATCTTCGTATTCGTTTCTGAAGTACTTGATTGTTGTAAGAACAGGATTTGGAGCTGTCTGACCAAGACCGCAAAGAGAACCGTCTTTGATCTTCATAGCTAGTTCTTCTAACTTTTCAATATCTCCATCAACACCTTCACCTCTAGTGATTCTTTCTAAGATTTCAAGCATTCTCTTAGTACCGATACGGCAGTAGTTACACTTACCACAGGATTCGTCACGTGTGAAGTTTAAGAAGTATCTTGCCATGTCTACCATACAAGTATCTTCGTCCATTACGATCATACCACCGGAACCTACGATAGCACCTGTCTTGTTGATGTCTTCGTAAGTAACTGGAGTGTCGATTAAGTGAGCTGGAATACATCCGCCGGAAGGACCACCCATCTGAACAGCCTTGAACTGCTTATCGTTCTTGATGCCGCCACCGATTCCGAAGATTACTTCCTTAAGAGTTAAGCCCATAGGTACTTCTACTAGACCACCCTTCTTAATCTTACCAGCAAGAGCGAATACCTTAGTACCCTTACTCTGTACTGTACCCATAGAACCGAATGCTTCGCCGCCGTTGAATAAGATCCAAGGAACGTTAGCAAATGTTTCTACGTTGTTGATGTTTGTTGGCTTCTGCCAGTAACCCTTTGCTGCTGGGAAAGGAGGTTTTAGTCTAGGCATACCTCTTTCACCTTCTAGGGAAGCGATAAGTGCAGTTTCTTCACCACATACGAAAGCACCAGCACCAGCCTTAATTCTCATTTCAAAGTCGAAATTGCTTCCAAAGATGTTCTTGCCTAAGAAGCCTTTTTCTCTAGCCTGTTCCATAGCGATTTCAAGTCTCTTGATAGCTAGTGGATATTCAGCTCTACAGTAGATAACACCTTCATTTGCGCCCATAGCATAACCAGCAATGATCATACCTTCGATTAATGAATGTGGGTCACCTTCAAGAACGGATCTGTCCATGAATGCACCTGGGTCACCTTCGTCAGCGTTACATACTAAGTACTTTTCTTTACCAGGGCTTGCTTTTGCAGCATTCCACTTGAACCAAGTTGGGAAGCCAGCGCCCCCTCTTCCTCTAAGACCAGAAACTTTAATTTCTTCAATTACGTCTTCTGGAGTCATGGAAGAAAGTACTTTTTCGATAGCCTTGTAGCCATCTACAGCAATATATTCTTCGATATCTTCTGGATTGATGATACCGCAGTTTCTTAAAACAACTCTCTGCTGCTTTTCAACGAACTGTTCATCTTCAGCAGTGATTGCGCATTCTTCGTAAACTTTGCCACCGATTAAGTGGTTTTCGATGATTCCTGCTACCTTGTCTGGCTGTACTTTTACGTATCTAGTCATTTCGCCGTTGTCATCGTATACATCTACGATTGGTTCTAGGTAACATGTACCTACACAACCTGTAATATCAACATTAATATTGAGGTTCTTTTCTGCAAGCTGTTTTTCAAATTCTGCAGCGGTTTTTTTGGCACCTGTAGCGATACCGCAGCTGCCTTGTCCTACTACTACTCTCATGCTGTCACCTCCTATGCTCTTTCTCTAATTTCATCAAGAATTGCCTTTACGGAATCTTTTGTTAAGTTACCGTAAGTTTCATCCCCGTCAGCGCTCTTAACCATCATAACAGGAGCAAGGGAACAACATCCAAGACATGCTACGTTGTTTAATGTGAAAAGACCGTCTTCAGTAGTTTCGCCATCTTTGATGTTTAGATGTTCACATACTGCTTCTTCAATGATTTCAGAACCATTAACGTGGCAAGCAGTACCCTGGCAAAGCATTACTAAATACTTACCGATAGGCTGAAGTCTAAACTGTGCGTAGAAAGTGGCAACGCCATAAATTTTTGCAGGTTTAATTCCTGTAGCTTCGGATATGTAGTTAATAGTATCTACGGATAGATAACCATAAATATCCTGAGCTTTCTGCAGAATAGTAATTAAACTACCTGGCACCTTTGCATACTTGTCTAAAACAGGCTGAAGTTCAACGAACTGAGCTCTTCTGTTTTCAGCACAATTGCAGTTACATACTTTTTCACTCATATTAGTACCTCTCAAAATTTATATATATAATCATCATATATAGTACAACAAGAATATTTTATCAAACAAAGCAAGTAAAATCAACAAATCTATTGTTTATCAGGCATGTATACTTTAACTCTTTTTATACGTCTTTCTTCAATAGACATGATCTTGAATTTATAGTCTTCAAATTCTACTACTCTGCCGATATCGTTTTCATCAGGGATTTCGCCTAAGATATCGATAATGAAACCACCTATAGTTTCACTGTTTTCAGATTGTAGTTCTATTCCAAGTTCTTCGTCTAGGTCATCGATACTTACATCTCCATCTACAAGGTAAAGGTTATCGTCAACTTTATCGATGATTTCTTCTTCTTCATCGTACTCGTCGTCGATGTTACCCATTACCTGTTCGATTATATCTTCTACGGTAACAATTCCGCTGAATCCACCATATTCGTCTATTAGAATTGCAATCTGCTGCTTAGTTTTTTGCAATTCAAAGAATAATGAGTCGATATTTTTTGTGTCAGGAACAAAATATGCTTTTCTTAATATAGATTCGATGTCTACATTTTCGAATTTTGTTTCTCTGGCTTTAATTAGATAGTCCTTGATATGCAAGATACCGATAATGTTATCACTATCGCCCTTACATACAGGAATTCTAGAATGACGTAATTTCATAAGCTCTTCGATATATTCTTCCGTCGGATCTTCTATATCGATAGAGAATACGTCAGTTCTTGGAGTCATAATTTCATATGCAAGTTTGTCATCAAAGGCAAAGATGGAGTTAATCATCTTTGTACCTTCTTCTTTTAGAACACCAGATTCCTTACCTGCCTGAATCATTGACAGTACTTCTTCTTCAGAAAAGACTTCTTCTTCAACCTGAGTTTCTTGTCTAAAGATTCTTAAAAGAATGTTTGTGATAAACATTAATATTGCAGTTATTGGACTAAAGAAAACGGATAATCCATTTTGAATCTTCTCGCATTTCGTTGCAATACCTTCTGCATGCTGAAGAGCAATTTTGTGTGGAAAGTATTGTCCTAAAATCACTAATCCGGCAAAGAAAGCGATAGCAAGTTTCCAATGAGGAAAAATTAACCATGAACCAACAACAGTTGTAAAAATCATTAAGAATCTGTTACATGTTTGATGCTTTTCTGTTATCTTGCTTGATGTCCCAAAAGCTGTATTCATAGCTACAACAAAGCCATGAATTAAAATTAACAATATCATACCAATTATTTGAATTGATAAACTGTCCGTGTCACTTAACATTTTCGTTATATCTCCTATTTTTCTTTTCTAATCATAAAGAATGGAGCAACTGGTTTGTCCATCTTAATCTTTAAAATCTGCTGAGGATGTGGTGCTGAATCTACAGCATTACCCTCTTCGTCATACATTTCCTTTAGTTCCTGTTCAAAGAAGTCAGCTCCAGGACCGAATACTTCTATCTTATCGCCGATAACCATCTTGTTTCTCTGTTCAACGATTGCATATCCTGTTTCAGGATCATAGTCCTTAATCATACCTACGAAGGAATAATCTCTAGTATATGCACTTGTTCTATAGTTTTGGTCATTGTTTGTAGGCTTATGGAAATAGAAGCCAGTTGTGAATTCTCTATGACTTACTTTGCAAAGTTCAGTCATCCAATCATCTTTGAACTTATATTCTGCAGGATTTTCACAGTAAGCATCAATGGCTTTTCTATATGCTGAAACGATTGTAGCAACATAGAATACGCTCTTCATTCTACCTTCAATTTTGAAAGAAGAAATGCCTGCTTCGATTAATTCTGGAAGATGCTCGATTAGACATAAGTCTTTGGAGTTAAGGATGTATGTTCCTCTGTCATCTTCTTCAATTGGGAAATATTCCCCTGGACGCTGTTCTTCCATTAGAGTATATTTCCATCTGCATGGATGTGCGCATGCACCTCTGTTTGCATCTCTTTCAATCATAAAATTGCTTAGTAGACATCTTCCGGAGTAAGAAATGCACATTGCACCGTGAATAAAGGACTCAAGTTCCATATCTTCAGGGATATTTGCCTTTAATTCCTTGATTTCTTCAAGTGTAAGTTCTCTTGCAGTAACAAGTCTTTTAAGACCTCTCTTATACCAGAAATTAGCTGTTCTGTAGTTAGTCATATTAGCCTGTGTGCTCAAGTGAATTTCGGCATCAGGTATGTTTTCCTGAATCATATCGATTACACCAGGATCGCTGGCAATAAATGCGTCGATTCCTAGGTCTTTTACTCTCTTTAAGTAATCGATAAAAGGTTCAATATCTTCATTGTGAGCGAAAATATTTACAGTAAGATGACATTTAGCACCATGTGCATGAGCAAATTCGATACCTTCCTTCATTTCTTCGTAGGTAAAGTTTCCTGCTCCTGCTCTTAATGAAAATGTTTCGCCGCCAAAATATACAGCGTCTGCACCATACAGCACTGCAATTTTTAATTTTTCCAAATCCCCCGCTGGGGCTAATAACTCTGGTTTTTTTATCATCGTTATTATCCTTTTCTATTTATTTAATAAACTAATAGTTATACCATCACCAACTGATAATGTTGATGTTTTTGCATATTCCAATGAATTGATGTAATCAAGGAAGTCACGCATCTTTCGAATGCTTGTCTTATATTTTTTCTTTACATCAAATTCGTCAGAAGCAGTCATGCCCTTCATTAAGATGTTGTCACATATAACAAGTGCATCGTCTTTGACTAACGGCATTGATAAGTCCCAGAACGCCTTATAATGGCTTTTTGCAGCGTCAATAAATACTAAATCGTATTCCTTGTCGCCTTCTTCGTCTAACTTTGCTAAAACTTCTCTTGCATCACCAAATAATAAAGTGATTCTGTCACCATATCCTAACTTCTGGATGTTTGATTTTGCAATTTCATAAGTATTTTCGTCTGCCTCAATTGTAGTAACTCTAATGTTTTCATTAAGGCTAGCAAAGAAACTTGAAGAATATCCAACTGCAGCACCGATTTCTAGAATCTTAACTGGTTTTTTTAATAAAACTAAGGATTCTAGAAGATCTTCGGTATCACGTAGGATAATTGGAACCCTATTTTCTTCTGCTTCTTTTCTTAGATTCTTTAGAGCTTCTGTGCGCTCGTTATAGAACCCATTGATATATTCAGTTACTAATTTGTTCGTTA
>JAFYLX010000133.1 GCA_017556895.1 Bacillota bacterium
CCATAGCTGCCGCCTGAATAATAGCATTCTGTTCAGCGTGAAGAGCCATACAGATTTCATGTCTCTGTCCGGATGGCACGTTTAGCTTCTGTCTGATGCAGCCGCCTCTTTCTTCGCAGTGTGCGATGCCAGCAGGAGCTCCATTATATCCAGTCGCAATAGCATGGCGATCTTTAACGATTACTGCGCCTACGCTTCTTCTCATGCAAGTGGATCTCTTCGCCGTTAATTCGGCCATTTCCATAAAATATTCATCCCATGTCGGTCTCTTCATTGCTTTATCTCCTATTCGTAATAAACTTCAACCAAATATAGTCCTTCAGCGGGGGCCTTATGGCCAGCCTTAGTTCTGTCCGCAGATTCTATTATTCCAACTAAGTCATCTGCGTTTCTTCTGCCAAGTCCGACTTCAACCAAAGTTCCGGTTATAATTCTAACCATATTGTAAAGGAAGCCGTCCCCTGAAATTTCTATTACCACATCTTGGTCATTTCTAAAAACATCCAAACCAAAAACTGTTCTTACGGTAGTTTCTCTCTCCTGCCCACCCGCGGACTGGAAACATGCGAAATCATGTGTTCCCACGATGTGTTTCGCTGCCTTTTGCATAGCCGTAACGTCTAGAGGTTTTTGTACCTGATAGCAATATTTTCTGCGGAAAATATTTTGATCATCTCCGTTATATATAACGTATCTGTACTTCTTACCTTTCGCATCAAAACGCGCATGGAACTCTGAAGGCATCTCCTTAACCTCAAGGATTCTAACATCCCCCACCTGGGCCGCTAGATTTTTGCCGCCAGCCAATATGTTGTTCGCAGCCAATTTTATCTTGTCCGTCGGTATTCCTGACTCCAGTTTAAATGAAGCCCTCTGGCCTAGGCCATGAACACCTGCGTCGGTACGGCTTGTCCCATTAATCTGAACCGGCACGCCGCAAACCTTAGATAAAACTCTCTCTAGTTCGCCTTGGACCGTACGTCTTTCGGGCTGTCTCTGCCATCCGGAAAACTCGCTGCCGTCATATTCAATTGTCAGCAAAAGATTTCTTTCCATAAGTTTGGTATGTTTTCTCCTCTGGCAAATTATTTCTTAGGCAGTACGATCTGCTTGTTTTCTTTTGATTCTCTGTAAAGAGTAAACTTACGTCCAATTGCCTGTACGAACTCAGCTCCAAGTGGTTCAAGAAGGTCGTTTGCAACATCCTTTGGTGCTAGGTCGCAGCCTTCCTGAAGCTTAACCTTTACTAATTCTCTTGCTTCAAGGCAAGTATCGATTTCTTTTACTACGTTTTCTGTAACGCCAGCCTTACCAATGTATACGATTGGATCTAAGTCGTGCGCTAAAGACTTTAAAAAACTTCTCTGTTTGCTTGTAATCATTTATTTAACCTCTTTTATTATCTTTCTTATAAACCTATCGTTATATTATAACTCATTTCTCGCAAAATGACCATATAAATCGTTGCCGCTATCGCAATATATGGCACAAGTGGACGTTTTTCTCTAGGTTTCACTTGTTTTTTTACCATCATATATCCAAGATGCAGTGCCGTAATGAAGGTGGAAAGAACAAAAACTGCCAAAACTCCTTCACCGCCCAGGCAAAGTCCAAGTGCCGTAAACAGCTTTATGTCTCCTCCGCCTAGGGTATCTGTCCTATATATTATCTTGCCGAGGATGCCGATGAGCAGCATTACTGCAAATCCGATGGCAGCTCCCCAAATTCCTGACATCGGACCGTTTATATGATGTGGTACAAAACCAACGCCTGCAACCATCATCATAATTATGAACTGATCCGGCACAATCATATATTTTAGGTCTGCAATTGCCATCTCTAAAAGCAGCCAGCAAGTAATCATTGCAATCACGGCATAGACTGGATCTTCTAGCCCCAACTTGATAGACGCCATGACGAAGATACAGGAGAAACAATACTTCCAAGGTGTGCTTCTGACCCTCTGCCTGGTTGGATGAAGAAGCTCTTCGTCCGGTTCCTTGCCGTAATCCACCAGCCATTTGCCGGGTATTTTGTTGAACATGTACACTGCACTGTTGCCAAGTATCACCCCTGCTATTATGGCAACTATGCAGGTCACGATTGTAATCGCGTACTTTTCTATCATCTCAAATCCTCCTCTTTGAATAAAATCAAAAGGCCATATTGACCTCTCGAGGAAGCCTCCGCAGGGGCCTTAGCCCGAGGACTAGCAACGAGAGAGTGTACAATATGACCTTATAAATTCAATTTCTATTTCCAGGAGCTCTTTAGACCAATGATTTCGTTGAATACTGGAGCTTCCTTAGTGTGAAGCTTGGAGTCAGCTACGAAGTAGCCGTGTCTGAAGAACTGGAATCTTTCGCCTGCTTCAGCTTCTAGAACAGAAGGTTCTGCATAGCAAGTGATTTCTCTCATAGTGTCTTCATTTCTCACCATTTCGCCAGCTTCGTTTTCTACCATTAGGTAATCGAACTGTCTAACCTTGATAGGAACTGCAGTAGCAGCGTCTACGAAGTGGATTGTACCCTTAACCTTACGTCCTTCGAAGTTTAGACCTGATCTAGTTTCTGGATCGTATGTGCAAAGTAGTTCTTTGATAGTGCCGTCTTCGTTCTTTACAACTTCGTTGCAAGTAATGAAGTATGCACCCTTGAATCTTACTTCGTTGCCAGGGAACATTCTAAAGTATTTCTTAACTGGGACTTCCATAAAGTCAGCTCCGTCAATCCATAATTCTCTTGAGAATGGTACCTGACGAGTTCCCATTTCTGGAACCTGTGCGTTGTTTTCGATTTCGCACATTTCAGTTTCATCTTCAGGATAGTTAGTGATTACAACCTTGATTGGGTCAAATACTACATTTCTGGATTCAACCTTTTCCTTTAGGTCTTCACGAACGCACTGTTCAAGCTGCGCAATCTGTACTGTACTGTTTGCTTTCGCAACACCGATATCTTCACAGAATTTTCTGATAGCTTCAGGTGTGTAACCTCTACGACGAATACCTGCAATAGTAGGCATACGAGGGTCATCCCAGCCATCAACGATACCATCGTCAACAAGAGCCTTTAGGTATCTCTTAGACATTACTGTATTTGTTAAATTTAATCTTGCGAATTCAATCTGCTGAGGAGGAGCCGGCCACCAGCCAACTTCTCTAAGAACCCAGTCATATAAAGGTCTGTGGTCTTCAAACTCTAAAGTACAGATGGAATGAGTAATTCCTTCAATAGCATCTTCAATTGGATGAGCAAAGTCATACATTGGATAGATGCACCATTTATCTCCTGTGTTGTGATGAGTCGCATGAGCGATTCTATAGATAATAGGGTCTCTCATGTTGATGTTAGGAGAAGACATGTCAATCTTTGCACGTAGAACCTTTTCACCATCAGCATACTTACCATCTTTCATTTCTTCGAATAACTGTAAGTTTTCTTCAATGCTTCTGTTTCTGTAAGGAGATTCCTTACCAGGTTCCTTAAGAGTTCCTCTATACTCTCTGATTTCTTCGCCATTTAAATCACAAACGAAAGCCTTACCTTTCTTGATAAGTTCTACTGCAGCTTCATACATCTTATCGAAGTAATCTGAAGCCCAAAGTCTTTCGTCCCATTCAAATCCTAGCCATTTTACGTCCTGTTCGATAGAATCTACATATTCTACATCTTCCTTAACAGGATTTGTATCATCATATCTTAAGTTGCACTTGCCACCGTACTTAGCCACTGTGGAAAAGTTTAAACATATGGACATAGCGTGTCCAATATGAAGGTATCCATTTGGTTCAGGAGGGAAACGAGTGTAAACCTTTTCTCCATATTTCTGAGTTTCTAAATCTTTTTCAATTATTTCATGAATGAAATTATCTGCCATATTACTTC